>CACYJP010000201.1 GCA_902774725.1 uncultured Lachnospiraceae bacterium | reverse complement strand
CTCAATGGAGAAATTTTGAGAAGACCATAGAAAAAGCCAAAACCTCCTGTGATAATAATGGAATATGTGTATCAGACCATTTTGCTGACGTCAACAAAATGATAAAAATCTGCCCTTTTTTTATTTGTGCCTGATGGCATATCTTGAGCGATAAATTTTAGAATAATGTACGTTTAAGCTTCGGTGAAAGTGCCGGAGCTTTTTCTTTGAAATAGTGTTGACAAAAAGTATGTAATATATTACATTGTTTTATATAGGTAATATGTTACATACTAAAGGAGGATCACATGAATTACGATGAAGCGATGAATATCGAAAAGGTAACGTTTGGAGATATGCCTCCACAGCCTTTTTTACTTGGACTACTTAGCGCATTTGATAACAGATATCAGGCTGCGGCCGATGCATATTTCAAGGAAATTACCTGGAAACAGTTTTTTGCCATAATCTGTATTAACCTGTACAAGGAGCCTCCGACACTGAATGAACTGTCAGATATAATGGGCAGTTCACATCAAAATGTAAAGCAGATACTGCTGAAGCTTGAGAAAAAGGGCTTTGTGATGGCTGCTCCTGATGAGAAAGACAAGCGAAAGCAGCGCATCTTTGTTACGGAAAAATGCAGGACTTTTTTGGAACAGAATGACAATAACGGTCAACAGAGCCAGTACGTAATCGGCCGTATTTTTGACGGAATCGATGAAAAGAGCTTGCAAACCACCATACAAACTATCATGAAAATGGAAAGGAATTTAAGCGAACTATGAAAACACTGATAATATACACATCACAGACCGGATTTACCAAAAGATATGCCGAGTGGCTTGCGGAGAAAATGAGCGGAGATCTGCTTGATCTCAAAGATGCTCAGAAAAAGAATATGGATTACTTTGAGAACTACGATGCAATCTGCTACGGAGGTTGGGCAATGGCAGGAAGTCTTGTTAAGGCAAAGTGGTTCCTTGAAAAGGCTACTAACTGGAAAAATAAGCGCCTGGCTATGTTTTGTGTAGGTGGCAGCCCTAACGATAACCCGGATGTAGATGTCTTTCTTCAGAATGCAATTACAGAAGAGCAGAGGAAATACATAAAGGTATTCTACTGCCAGGGCGGGTTTAACTATGAAAAGATGAAGACGCCATCTCGTATTGCTATGAAGATGTTTGTGTCTCGTATTGCTATGAAGATGTTTGTGTCAGCCTTAAAAAACAAGAAGGATGCCACTGAGAAAGAGAAGGTAATGGCTGAGAAGATGGCTTCATCCTATGACATCTCTGATATCAAATACATAGAGCCTATCGTTACGTATCTTGGGGAAAAAGACAATGAAAAAACTGTTTAAGACATTTCCGCGGTCAGGGATGCGTTAAGATCAGATCATTAATCTTTTCAGTAAAAACGATTATAAGGAGAAAGAGAGATTTATGCCAGGTAGGAAATACTTATATACGGAAAGGGCGCACTATATGTCCCCGAACATGCACTTCGGTATCATGGCGGAAATCGGATCGGAGTTCGATGCGGACGGTATCATCGAGAGCATTGGTGTTCTTAGATCGGCTCATCCGCTTATGAGAAGTCTGATAGCCGAGGAGGAGGGAAGTTCAATGATATATTATGAGGAGCATCCTGAACTTGAGATTCCGATAACGATAAAAGAGGCAGACGATAACTGGCAGACTGATTATGAGGCGGTATCTTCAGCTGGATGGAATGTTCAGAAGGAAGCGCTGCTCAAGGTCTATGTTTATCCATCCGAGAGCGGAACGAGAGTCCTTTTTATAACGCATCATCTTCTTTGCGACGGGAGAGGGCTTCTACAGTTGGTGCAGGAGTTTGCGGATCATTATACTAGCGGTGCCAGGCCGCAACTGGTTGATGAGAAGCTGATGGAAAGCCTTGATGATCTTCCGGATGGCAGCGACCTTAGGTTTATCAGCAGGGCGCTGATCAGAGATGCCAATAAGAAGTGGCGTAAAGAAGGGCATAGGGTCAGCTACGACGAGTATCTTGAGTTTGAACGTGATCATAATCGCAAACAGGATATAAAGCGTGAGATAAAGAGAGTTGACGGAGAAGAGCTTGATACGCTCCTGGGTTTATGCAGAGAAAACGGGGTATCGCTCAATGACTATCTTGTTGCTAAGATGATGATCGATGAGAAAACAAATAAGGTGGTCATAGCTTCTGACATAAGGAATAAGATTATAAACTATAAGGAAGGCTCGCTTGGAAACTATGCTACAGCATTCAGCGTGGTGGTTAAGAAGAAAACCTCTGAGATCATGGAACTAGCCAGGGCTGTAAATCATGAAGTCAGGAGCATAATAAGTAAGCCGGATAGGGAGATGCTCGTCCTCTCGTGTTATTTCAATATGGATCCGGAACTCCTCGATGCCATAGCTATATCGACTCTTGGAAGTTTTGAGAGCAAGGCCGGCAGATTTGTCGGCAGCAAGATGTTCGGTTATGAAAAGCGCGACGGCCATTGTATCACGAACCTTGGAAGAGCAGAGAGCAACACTATAATAGAGGGTGTATTCATTCCGCCGGCATCTCCCGCAAACAGGAAGGCGTGGGGCGTTCTGACGATAAACA
>CACYJP010000200.1 GCA_902774725.1 uncultured Lachnospiraceae bacterium | reverse complement strand
CCTTACAATTATCCAATATATAATTTCTACATACAGGTCTGACCCAACTTACAACATATAGCTTGTCGAATTTTGCGTATGTATGCAGACCTATCTTTATCTCTTCTTCCTCTGTAGAATGATCATCTGTACAATCTACTACAATTCGTGTGTCATACAGTTCATTTCTGACTCGTTTCAGCCTTTTTTTCTCTCTGAAAGCCGCATATTGATCATGATTTGCGGCTATAAGAGCACCATATGTATCCGGCAGACACTGTTCTTTAGCTTTTTTCGCCTGTAATGAGCTGTAGGTATACTTTTTGTCAATTTTGAGCATTACCTGATCAAGCTCATTAATAAGCTTATCCAATATCCTTTGTTCTTCACGAATCAAATCCTGTTGCGACTTGCTCATTCCTGGCAACCCCTTTTTCATTAGTTATTTGATAAAACGCCCTTAGTATTCTGGCTGTATGCTTTCCTTCGAATCTGAGGCAGGGGAAATACTCTGTAGGTAGAATTTCTCCTTCTGAAATAAAGTCCGCCGCAGACAGTGGTTCCCCAAACCATATAATTCTCTGATCAATAATTGTAAAAGGAGTAGTTATATATGGATGGATTACAGCATATTCACTCAACTCTTGTGGCAAAATAATGCTCTCCTCAATTCTTATAACAGTCACTACTCCTCTTTTTGAAGCGTCCTTTATTGCCTCCACAAAATCCCTTACTGCATTATCGTCATCGTCAATAGGTCCCGGCAAATCAATAACTATAGATGAAGCACTATTCTTAATATCGTTTATATACCGATTCCAAGAATCCTCTTCATCACGATCTCCAAAGAACACATCTGCCTCTTCACCTTCGTATGTACCTAGTTCCTCTACTAGCTGTTCTCCACTCAGTACATCTGTCTCGTCATCAAGAGAACGAAGTAATTTGTCAAATAGCAATTTCTTATTCAGTTTCTTACGTCTGAGATATCCCCTGTTTGCAACAAGAATAAACTTTCCCTGTGTTCTCGTTAAAGCGACATTAAAAAGCCGGTTCGATGTATCATCTTTTACTGATCCAAGAAGCATACCTAAATACGGCATACGAAAACAATCAACAGCGTCATATATGATCACTGGCTTCTCCGACCCTTGAAACTGGTGAACTGTTGCACTGCTAACTACAGAGTATTTAGGATTTCTTTCCTGAAGATCTCTTATCATTGCCAATATCAGCCTTGATTGAGCACTATATGGTGTTATTATTCCCACTCCATAATGTGTAAACATCTTTTCTGCCAAATGCATACACATCATTGCAGAAAGCAGATTGATACGTGACCCATCGTTAGTTTTAATACAAACTGAATATGTATCACTGAGGTCTACCATTCCTATCGGATTACCTGGAAGGGGATTGATATCTGCAATAACCTGCATTCTTTTATATAAACCTTCAGGGCTATTGAGCATTCCTTCGTACATAAACCTGCTTGCAAATCTTGCTATTTCAGGGTGCATTCTATGCTGTTCATCCAACATTACAAGCCAGTTATGTCCATAGCCATTTTCAACCGCTGATGATATTTCTGTATAATTGAAGATATCCTTTTTTAGTACACTATCACTCGGGTTTTGAACTATCGCAGGCAACTGTCTGAAGTCTCCAAGGCAGTAGAAACTTGATTTTGTCTGTGAATAAATAGCTTTGTCAACAACCGCTTTTGATATTGTTGTTGCAACAAAACCAGCTCTTTGAACCAGCTCCTGCTCTTCCTGTCTTAGTTTTGTCCTTATACTGGCTATTTTTTTATTAATGGCCTGACGTTCAGCGCTCTTACGCTTGAGCTTTTTCTTCTTATCAAGCAAATCTCAGTAATGCTCTATCAACAGAGACATTACTGTATGACACCATAAGAATCCGTTTCTTCTTGTTCAGAAAATCCAGAGCAACCCTTGCCAATGTATACGTTTTTCCTGTCCCAGGCGGTCCCCATACAAAGGTAATTGGTTGTGACGAGGACTTCCTCATGGCTGCATTCTGCCCTCTTTCAATCGGCTTTCTCTGGTTAACCTGCTTCCTCCTATCACAAACCAGCGAATATGCTATTGGGCACTTCTCTTCGTCCAATTCATATATCCTATCAAGCAGTCCTTCCAACAATTGCCACGGTTCTGCTGTGAATTCAAGATGTTCTATAGTTTTCCCTAAATATGTAGAAGTCTGAAATGTAATAGAAAAATCTTCGCATGAAATTACATATGCATATGCTCTTCCTTCCGCCAGTTGTATTTTAATTGTTGTTCCATCTGGAAAATGAAGTTCAGAATCGGTGTCGAAACTATATATGTAGGTGTCTTTGTTTTGAGAAATCAATTCGCCATCAACAACACGATATTTTTTCCCACCAGTCTCTTTGAGAAATTCAATCTCTTTATTGAGTGCAAAGCTATACGTATTCCTAAATTGGTTGAATAAAGCGCCAGCACTTGCTGTCTGTATTTCTTCTTGTAATTCTTCATCTTCTAATTGCAGCACATCAGAAAACGCCGCTGGGTATGGGTATGCGACTATCGAAATCCCATCGGAGACATAGACCTTATTAGCCTCGATATTAACAATGGTCCCTATTGACTTGGTGCGAAGGTTCATAACTCGCATTCCGATCAATTTTGTATAAGACATCTACATCTCCTTTAGTGCTTATGTGTGGTTAACAACTTCCAGGTAATCGTCAACCCTTTTCAACTATCCTCAACATCCACCGTATTTCATACACTTCCTGTTTCATCTCGAAGAAACCTGCCAATGGAAGTCCGCTACCATTATTAATCTTCATAGCAATTT
>CACYJP010000199.1 GCA_902774725.1 uncultured Lachnospiraceae bacterium | reverse complement strand
TGATGTTGCGTATGGTCAGTATGGATTGCTTATGCATCTTTCTGCTGACGTTTATGAAAGGCTGAAGAAACACTTTCCCTTGGAGATGGCGACACAGATCTATTCATACGGTCTGATTCTCAGCGCAAATAATTTTGTATACAAAGATCAGGTAGATGAATATTATCAGGAAAGCTTTCTTTCCGTATTGTTCGGCGACTACTCTTTCAAAATGGGATATAAGGCGTTGAGTTCACTTCTTCATCATCTCGGAAGTCGAGGAGAACCGGTCAGGGATTTTGAACAGTCATTAATTGATGAGTGCTCAAAGAACATTGCGATTGACGGTCACGTAATCAGATCCTGTTCAGAGCTCAACGATCTTGCCGAACCAGGTTACAAAACAAAACAGCTGAAAGCACCACAGGTAAATCTTCTTATTGCCTATGATACAAAAACCAACATTCCTCTTCTATATAGAACTTTTCGGGGTTCCAGTGTTGATAAGAGAAGCTGTGAAGCAATGCTCCGTAGCCATAATTTCACAAATGTAAAGTTTGTCGTTGATAAAGGGTTCCGTTCTCCTGCAATATTGAAGGCTATGTCCTCAGATGGAAACAGTTACATCATTCCTGTTCTTACAAGCGATAAGAATTTCAAGAGAATCAAGGAGAATCTTGAATATACCGAAGAATTCATTTACAAGATCGATGCAAAAAACAGCGCAAGAATTCTTTATTATCGTGAGGAGTTGCAGGAAGGAAAAACCATCACTGTATACAAGGATGTGGATGAGAACAACTCCAAGAGAAAAAGTTACAGAATAAACATGGATCTTTCAGAAGATGGATATACACAGGAAGGTTATGATGAGCATTGTGACTGGTGGGGAGTATATATTCTTGAATCCACAACCGGTTGTACTGCTGAACAGGATTTCAAAGATTACAAGGACAGATGGTCGATTGAAACCTTTAATAATTACATCAAAAATGATGCAGGTTTCACCAACCTCAAAATACAGGATTACTATGAAGAACAGGGATTCAATTTCTTTATGTTGGTATACAGGCTCAATCATGCGAAACTGGATCTGGTGATAGTAGACATGAAAAAGCCCTGTATTTCAATAGTTGATATACTGCTGAAAGCTGGACATATGAGAATGGTTAAAAGCAAGGAGCATATCATGGAATTAAAGAATGCCCGTGTCAAAGATATTGAACTGTATGATGAATTTGGATTTAAGCTAATGAAACCAATAGTGCAGCAAGTAACACCTGATTTATTTGCATATGTATAAAAGTGGCAATGATTGTGGTTAAGATAAGATTGTTTTAAGCTTGCTAATGTTATAGAATTGTTAAAGTTTTGCAGTACTGATGGCCGTACCGGCTGAAAAAGGATTTTTCAGCCAGCCAGTTTATCAGTAATTAATTGTTGTTAATTATAAATAATACATCTCTAGTCGTTACGACCTGGGGGAATTTTGAAAGTTATAGTAATAGCTGGCACAAGACCAGAAGCCATAAAGGTGGCTCCTGTTGTGAGGGAGTTTAAAAAACATCCTGAGGTGGAAACCTTGCTTTGCAATTCAGGGCAGCACAGAGAAATGATTAATCAGACCTTCGCAGATTTTAATTTGGTTCCAGATATATCTCTTGATGTTATGGAGCCAGGACAGAGTTTGGCCTCGCTGTCTTCTAAATTGTTTGTCGCGGTTGACTATATCCATATCAATTATGCTCCGTTTCCGGAAGAGGTGAACCGACAGATGGTAACTAGAATTGCAGATTTGCATTTTGCTCCGACCAGAGCGGCCTATGCTAATCTGATAAAAGAAGGTGTCAGTTCTGACGTCTGCTATGTAACTGGTAATACTGTCATAGATTCCCTTATTTGGGTGGTTGATTTTCTTAAAGATAAGCCTGAATATTTGGATGAAAATGTCAGAGAGGCCATTAATGACTGTAGAAGGATAGTTCTAGTAACAGGCCATCGCAGAGAAAACTTCGGTGATGGTTTTGAGGAAATCTGCAGTGCTATTCGTCAACTGGCGGATAAATATGAAGATTGTCTTTTTGTATATCCGGTGCACCTTAATCCGAATGTTCAGCGTCCAGTAAGAAAATACCTTGTGGATCATGAGAGAATTTTATTGTTATCTCCACTCTCATATCTTCACTTCCAGGCTCTTTTGAATGTCAGCTATCTTGTACTAACTGATTCTGGTGGTATTCAGGAGGAGGCTCCGGCTTTAAATAAGCCGGTACTGGTTATGAGAGATGTTACTGAAAGACCTGAAGGGGTAAAGGCCGGATGCGCCAGATTGGTCGGAGCTCACACTGATTTGATTGTAAAAGGTGTTTCAGAACTTCTTGAAAATCAGAATTTGTACGATGAGATGGCTTCTGCCAAGAACCCGTATGGCCATGGTCATGCATCAGCCAGGATAGTTGATGCTATACTTCGTGAAAGTAAACAATAGTTTTTTAGAAAAATAATCTGATGTCATATGAATACGTAGTTATTTTGATAAATATACTTGTTATCAAAGTCACATAAATGGTTTTATGTGATCTTTTTTTATATAAATGTGTCGATTTTATCAACACATCGATGCCCCGACTAAATGATTATAACTTACATTTCGCAGTTAAATTATTTTAATTAACCATTATATATCGAACTATTTTTTAAGAGACTAACATTTTGAACTTGAAATTAATATAGATACAC
>CACYJP010000198.1 GCA_902774725.1 uncultured Lachnospiraceae bacterium | reverse complement strand
TCACCATCAACCATATATGTGATTATAGCCTTAAGATTATCCAGCTTCTCAAAGTTATCATTTACCCACTTTAATCTGGCATTTATCCAGCCTCTAAGCTGCTCGACCTCTCCTTTATAGTCTTCTTCTGACCTATATGCGCCCCACAGCTCATAGTTATAGCTGGCAGACTGTTTCATTTCTTCGTAGTAGGAATCGAGAAGTCCGCCTTCCTTTACTATGTTATTTATAGCCTCATTTATTTCAGGCCAACGTTCCTTCACCCGATTTATAAACTGGGTATCCCTTTTCAGAGCATCTATCCAAAGCATGGTTGTATTGTTAAAACCATACACCATATATTCCGTGATATCTTCATTTAAATACTCAAGATCTCCCCAGGCCACAAAGTCAAAATCCCATAGAGGTCCCCAGAACAGCTTACCCTCTCTTTTCTTATACAGATAAGTACTACCTGTTATAAATGCATCTCCATTCGCAGAAAACTCCTGAATCCACCAGTAATCAACAAGCGCATTAAGATCCATATAATCGGTATAGCTGTAGCCCTGTTCATCCTTATAACCTTTTCCGAAAACCGCATCCTCAACAGTCTGGAAATAGCTCGTCAGATAATTCCACTGACTTTCATTTCCGCCTTCCGAAAAATCAGGTGAAACAGATAAAAATTCCACACCCCTCTGGGTGTTAAACTTGTTTTCGTCAGCCTCTTTCGGATATGGCTGAGTTGATGCCAGATAACCTCCTGTTATTGCAGGAGCATCATAATCAGTTTCGTCAAGCTCATCTATTTCAACTCGTCCTGGTCCTATACGAACCTGTTCAGCAAGAAGATATGTACCGTAATATCTTCCACCCATTACAACCTCGACAGGGATACACTGAGGAGTAAACTCCATCCCTATTTCAGCACCAAGCCAGTATGTCACTTTGTTTCTCATATTAGAATTATCATATCTGTTTGCAACAAGAACCCAGTGCTTATTCTTACCCATTCCAAAAAGATCAGCTCCCTTATCAAGCTTGAACTTATATGGTTTTTTATCAGCACCCCAGGTGGAATTTCCCCTACCTCTTATATATTCAAGCTTAAGGTCCTTATAATCGGTTTCGGTCTGGCCCGTGTACTCCGATTTATAGCCGTCCGGAACCTGTATATCTACTGAACCATAGCATCTTGCAGAATGATCCGGACTTTCATTCATATCATCAATAGTTCCCTGAGACTCATCTATATCAAAATAAAGCACAGGTACAGAGTTTTCTGCAAACTCAACAGACTTAAGTATTATATATGCATTTTCATCTTCGTTCTTTCCTGAAACATTGAAGCCAAAGGAAACCTTATGAACTCCTTTGAGCTTCTGAGAATATACATCTGCCGTAGGGAAGTATTTTGTTTCCTCATATTCTCCGGATTCATCCGCATATCCATACTCATCCGCGTATCCGGGTTCATCCGCATATCCCGAACCGTCAGAATCACCTGATTCATTCTCTCCTTCTTCCCTCTCTTCAGGAAGCCTGATACTGCAGATAGGAGTCGATGCATCATCTATATATACATCCACATAGGCCTCTACACCTTTTTCAGCATAACCATCTACAACTACTCTTCCAACAGGATTTGAATCAAAATTAAAGTCCTCTGTTATTCTCATCGAACCACTGCTAAAGCCGTCCTGTGTGTCTGTTACAGTCAGCTGACCATCTGTATCAGTATTAATATCCGCATCAGCAAGCCCACCATCTATGGTTAACTCCTGTGCCATATAAAGTGATTTTATGTCAACCAGATGATATGAATCAAACTCATATGGCTCAGCCTCTGGAGCAGGTGTGTCTCCTATAATATCAGCATCAGAATCAGACGCGGTCTCTACTCCGGGAATATCTCCTGCGTCACCTTCTACTGCAAATGCATTTGCTGAACAAAGCGCAAAAAATGAGCAGGAAAGTATTGATAGAAGTATTGATTTATATTTTTTCATACACCCTCCGATTATATCTGAATAG
>CACYJP010000197.1 GCA_902774725.1 uncultured Lachnospiraceae bacterium | reverse complement strand
GATTTCATAGATCGATTGAGCGTGAGCAAAGGGAATGAACTTCTTGATATTATTCATGATATCGAAGCAGAAGCCGGAAGAGAGCGTATCATTCACTGGGGACCGAGGACGCTGGACATCGATATAATTATGTTCGATGATATGATTATCAATACAGATAGTTTGATCATACCTCATCCTGAGATGCAGAACAGGGAATTTGTTCTTAAGCCTATGGCGGAGATAGAGCCTCATATCATTCATCCTGTATTTAGAAAAAGTGTAGCGCAGCTCTACGAAGAGCTGAAGAATAAAGGCTGATGTGGACGAAAATGTAAAGAATTTGTGCTTGACAAAGATAGCACTATTGTTGTAACATAACCGAGTGTGCTGATAGAGCACGGAGAAAAACAAAGTAGAGTATCCACTCTCACCTGGGTTACGAGTAAGTAGCCGGGTCGAATATTTCTTTAAAAGATAGATGTACTTATGATGCGTCTTTCGTTGTGAAGTATATTTGGTGGATATCTCTGTCTTGATATCCACTTTATTTTTTATGGAGGGTAAAGCAATAGATTATTTAATTAATGAACAGATTCGGGATAAGGAAGTAAGAGTTATCGGAGCTGAGGGAAATCAGCTTGGAGTAATGAGCATTAAGGAAGCAAGAGATGCTGCTGAGGAAGCAGGACTTGATCTCGTTCGCGTTTCACCAAATGCGAAACCACCTGTATGCAAAATAATTGATTACGGAAAGTTCCGTTATGAGATATCCCGTAAGGAAAAAGAGGCAAAGAAAAAGCAGAAGGTTGTAGAAATCAAGGAAGTTCGTTTGTCTCCAAATATTGATGATAATGATCTTAATACAAAAGTTAATCAGGCCAGAAAGTTCCTTCAGAAGGGAAACAGAGTAAAGGTAACTCTGAGATTCAGAGGTCGTGAGCTTGCGTATGTTAATCAGAATAAGACTATTCTGGATGATTTTGCTGAGAAGCTTGCTGATGTATCAGTTATTGATAAGCAGGCGAAGTTTGAGGGAAGAAGCATGACTATGTTCCTCGCAGCAAAAACAAATAAATAAGACATTTGACATTCTACGCGATGCGAAGAAGCTTATGTTATATAAACAACATCGGGGCTTTTGTCACCCGATCAGATAAGAGGAGGAAATAACTATGCCAAAGTTAAAGACAAAAAGAGCAGCTGCAAAGCGCTTCAAGGTAACAGGAACCGGAAAGCTTAAGAGAAATAAAGCTAACAAGAGTCATATCCTTACAAAGAAGACTACAAAGCGTAAGAGAGGTCTTAGAAAGGCTACAATGACTGATAAGACAAATGAGAAGAACATGAAGAAGATTCTTCCATATCTCTAAGATTTGAATTGAAGAATAGTTTGATTAGGAGGATAAAATAATGGCAAGAATTAAAGGTGGCGCTAATGCCAAGAAGAGACATAACAAAGTACTTAAGGCTGCGAAGGGATATCGTGGCGCAAGAAGTAAGCAGTATAGAGTAGCTAAGCAGTCTGTAATGAGAGCTGACGCTTCTGCATTCGCAGGACGTAAGGAGCGTAAGAGAGACTTCCGTAAGCTCTGGATCGCACGTATCAACGCAGCTGCAAGACAGAACGATATATCATACAGCCAGCTTATGCATGGTCTTAAGACTGCAGGTGTTGATATGAATCGTAAGATGCTTTCAGAGATAGCTATCGCTGATCCTGAAGGATTCGCAAAGCTTGTTGAGGTTGCTAAGGCAGCTCTTGCATAAGCATTTACGATATAAAAATCAATCTGAAAAAAAACTGAAAAAAATAGCGAAAAGCAGTTGACAAAAGTTTTTATAAGTGATAATATATGCAAGTCGTGTTGAGATAGCACGACTTACATAAGCGGGAGTGCTGGAATTGGCAGACAGGCTAGACTAAGGATCTAGTGTTGGCAACGACGTGTGAGTTCAAGTCTCATCTCCCGCACACAATAATAAAAGCAGGTACGAGAGTACCTGCTTTTATTATTGCAAGCCGGAGGACCCTTGAACTCAGAGTTCAAGGGTCTCCGCCTTGCAAAGCAAGGCGNNGCGAGGCAAGGCGTCGGTCGGGCTCAAACATAGTTTGAGCCGAGCCAGCTAGAAATAGTCCACCGGACTATTTCTTATACGCTGCCTCCTCATCTCCCTGATGAATATAGTGGTTCTATTTCTATGTCCTATTCTTTTTGTGCGGGAGGACTTGAACTCAAAGTTCAAGACGGTTCTCGATTTGAAAAATCGAGAATCCGCGAGGCAAGGCGTCGGTCGGGCTCAAACATAGTTTGAGCCGAGCCAGCTAGAAATAGTCCACCGGACTATTTCTTATACGCTGCCTCCTCATCTCCCTAAGAAATATAGGAGCTTTTTTGTCTTATATGCATAAAAAAAAGGTGTATTATTATATATTTTTGTTAAAAATATAGTAATATGCTGTTTTTTATGTTAGAATTAGTGCAGGTAACATTTTATTTTCTTTGCTTTTTGAAAAAGGAAGCTTGAAAATAACAGATGATTTTGGGTTGTGATATTTCTATATTATGTGTGAACGTCGGAAAAGGCGTTAGAAAGGAGATAAGAATGAAAAAATTAGAAGAATTTTACAAAGAAGTAATTGAAGATGAAGCGTTAAAGGGAGAGTTTATCGCGGCATATAAAGAAGGTACACTTGCAGATTTTCTTAAGGGTCATGATTGTGATGCAACTGCGGAAGAGGCAATGGAGTATATAAACGGCATTAAAGAAGGCGCCGTTTGCGATGATGATTTGGATAATGTATCCGGTGGAAGTTGTTCATCATGGTCATGTGGTGATACTTGTTCATGTTATACCTGCTATGGATGCTATTGATATATGTAGTATTTGTTTTGGAAAAAAAACAATATGAAAGATAGATATGTACTTAATAATATAGCACTCAGATCCTGGTGGCTTGTGCCGAGGGCGTATGTAACAGGTATTGGGGGAGAACTCAGGCAGGTTAAAGCTCTTACGCAGGAAGAGTTTGATTTATTAAAATGCTGTGATGGAAAAACTCCTATTCAGATGTCTGATACCTTAAATGAATTAATAAAAAGGGAGATGGTCCGCCCCGCGAAAGATGGGGAGGAAACTGATCCCTTTTTTATGCTGCGTGAATACAAGAATAGATATTTCAAAAATCTCAATCTTAGTATTACAAACAGATGTAATTTTAACTGCCTTCACTGCTATGAGGCTGTAGATAATCATATATCCAGAAGTGAGATGAGCCTGGCTGACTGTAGAAGGCTTTTTAGAGAGGCTCGGGACTGCGGAATACAGAATGTTAAGATTACAGGCGGTGAGCCGCTTATTCATCCTGATTTTTTGGAAATAGTGAGAAGTGTATATGAGTATGAAATGACCGTTGACAGAATTAATACTAATGTGCATTTTATGACTGAGCGGATGGCTGAGGAGATAAGATCAATTGATCAGAATATACTTTTCAATGTTTCTTATGATGGTGCCGGATATCATGATTG
>CACYJP010000196.1 GCA_902774725.1 uncultured Lachnospiraceae bacterium | reverse complement strand
GGCTGTGGAAGACTCTCCGCTTGCATATCGCTTCTTTGAACATCTGCCTGAACTAAGAGTGGTGGTTATTGACCGTCCGTGGAATAGGGCGGATGAATTCCCGAGTGATAAGTATCACAGAGTTTTCAGTTGGGAGGAAATTAGAAGTCTGGCGGGAGAGATGAGCGGTCCTGAGCTATCAGATAAGGTGAGCTGGAAGAAGCATTTGGCTGATGGTTCGACCAGCAGTGTGAAAACTGAAGTGATTGTTGAACATTTCATGGAGGTGTCAGTTAATGGCAAACCTACCTTTACGCTTTCCTGTACGCCAAATCATTTGAAGGAACTGGTAGTAGGAAGGTTATATACTGAACGTCTGATAGGCAGTGTGGATGATATAGCACATCTATTCATCTGCGGAGAAGGTAATATCGCAGAGGTAACACTAAAGGGAAATCCAGGTGTAAGAGAGCTGGGGAGTCTTCCGGAAGTTGATATTAATCCGGAAACTGTTTTCGAGCTTGCGAACAATTTTTCTGAGGATGGGAAGCTTCATAAGAGCACGGGTGGAACTCACAGCTGTTATATACATTTTGGTGATGGAGAAGTGGCTTCCTTCGAGGATATAGGAAGGCATAATGCACTCGATAAGGCGGTGGGGCATATGCTTCTTAATAATAAAGAGGCAGAGGGCTGCGTGCTTTTTACAACAGGACGCGTGGCTGCTGATATGGTTATAAAAACAGTTGCTTCAGGGATTCCTGTTCTTGTGAGTAAAGCTGTGCCGACAACAAAAGCACTTTCACTTGCGAAAAAGTACGGACTAAAGCTTATCTGTAATGCGTGGCCGGATTCTTACCTGGAGATGGAATAATAATTATATGTGAGGGGTGTTATGGCAGAAATTAGATCAAACCAAAAGCAGAATAAACCTCTTCGTGAAGTTAGTATAGAGGGGTGTCCTGAAATCGGAAGGGGCGCACATGGAATAGTTTACAGACTTGCGCCGGATATGCTTGTGAAGGTTTATAATCCGGGCATACCTATTGAATCAATAAGAAAAGAAAGGGAGCTAGCACGTTGGGCCTTTGTTAAGGGTGTACCGACCGCGATTCCTTTTGATATAGTCAGAGTGGGTGAACAGTACGGTACGGTGTTTGAACTGCTGGATGCGATTTCTTCTTCGGATTATATCGCTGAATCAGAGGATAACCTGGAGGACTTTATAAGTCGTTCAGTAGAGCTTATGAAGGAGGTTCACTCTGTTGAGGCTGAGCCGGGAGAACTGCCTGATATGAAGCAGCAGACTATAGGCTGGCTGGAAAAGGTGAGAGGACTTCTTCCGGAGGGAAAGTTTAAGAAACTTCAGCAGATAGTAAATGATGTGCCTGACAGACACACTATCCTGCATGCTGATTTTCATCTGAGAAATATAATGATTGCAAAGGACGGACTGATGCTCATAGATATGGATACGCTTTGCACGGGCGATCCGATCTTCGAGCTATCCACGGTCTATGTTTCTTATCGCCAGTTCCCATCGATTGATCCTATGGCGGCTGCTATGCTTGGAATAGATGTGAAGACGGCTAATCATATCTGTGACCGTACGATGGAACTATATCTGGGAGAGTCAGGTACTCAGAGGGAGAATACTCGGGTGCGTCCGAATCATAGACTTTATGGACAGGCACCGAGATCATCCCGCTACAGAGATGTGCATCAATAGATGTCTACATGATCTTATTGATGATATCTAATTTTTTGCTCTGTTCATCATCCTGCTTGTGCCAGTGCCAGAAGTAGAAGCCAAGCAGAAAAACATAAATGACTACGGCGTAAAAAAATGTGAACGCCAGAAGTGGCATAGATATTTCTTTATCTTTTTTCATGATACTGATCCTCCTGTTAATAAACCTTTTCACTTTTTGCCGAATAATACGGCACAATTACATTTTAACCCGAACAGGTGGTGTAGACAAGAAAAAAGTGTTTTTATAGAATTAGAACGTTGGATATGGTAGAATAGGTAGTTGTTATCGAAAGGAGAATTTGGGGATATGAAACTTGGAATTATAGGAGCCGGAAATATGGCAAGTGCCATAATCGGCGGAATAATAAAAAAAGGAATCATTGCCGGTCAGGATATCATATGTTCATCACCAGTTGATGCGGAAAGAGATAAGGCGGCTAAAGCATTCGGGATAAATGTAACCGCAGATAATAAAGAGGTAATAGACAGTTCAGAGATAGTTCTGCTTGCGGTTAAGCCACAGGTTATTCCTGTTGTTGCTGCAGAGATAAAGGATGTGTTAAGGGATGATCAGCTTATCATATCTATCGTAGCAGGTAAGTCTATTGCATGGTATAACGAGGCATTTGGACGTGAGCTAAAAATAATCAGAACTATGCCGAATACTCCGGCACTCGTTGGCGAGGGTATGACAGGAGTAAGTCCTGCACCATGCGTATCAGAGGAGGAGACAAAGAAGGCTCTGGAAATCCTTTCATCCTTTGGAGAGGCAGAGGTTGTTCCTGAAGGCCTGATGGACAGCGTCGTTGCGGTTTCAGGAAGCTCACCTGCTTATGTATTTATGATGATCGAGGCTATGGCGGACGGAGCAGTGAAGCTCGGAATGCCTAGAGCAAAGGCATACAAATTTGCTGCACAAGCAGTGCTGGGAAGTGCGAAGATGGTGCTTGAAACCGGAAAGCATCCGGGTGAGCTTAAGGATATGGTTTGCTCGCCTGCAGGAACTACGATTGAGGCTGTAAAGGTTCTTGAACAGGAAGGCTTCAGAGCAAGTCTTATAGATGCAATGGAAGCATGCGCCGACATTTCAAGCAGGTTATAAAGGTATTATTTGTGAAAGGTTAAGGGCGTTATAAGTTAATTCTTATAACGCCTTGTTTAGTGTAATGGGATACAATATTTTTAATGCAAAAGAAGTTCCGGAAGCTTTTCAGCGAAAACTAAATGAATTCAGATCATCGATTGGCGTGGCAATTGGTGAAGGAAAGAACATAACCTTTGCGGATCAGGATATTACATATGGTCTTGAGCTTCAACGCGACAGGCTTGCTGAAAAGGGGATAGAGTTAGAGTATGATATCTATTCAAGAGATGATGAAAATAAATTTAATGCAATAAGCGATTGGAAGGATGCTCATTATGAGAGTACTGTGTGTGCTGATTCATGTGGAGTAAAGCGTAGTGTTAAGAAGGACGGAAAGACTAAGTATAAAGACGATAGAAAGAGTATTATTTACGAAACTATAACGGATGTGGTTAGTGGAAGTCATCCGGATGATGATTCCTTCTGTTGTCCGAACTGTGGAAATGTCTCAACTATTTCTGGACTTCAAAGTGGGTGTTCATACTGCGGAACAAGATTTCAGATGGATGATCTGTTTCCGAAGGTTACATCCTTTTATTTTCTGGATGATGCCAGCATGACGAAAAAGGATTTCAGGTCCGGATATTTTGTTTCTTATATGCTCACTGTGATTTCTTTATTTGCTATATGTATTATCCTGAGGCTTAGTCTGCGCTATTACATCGGATTTATTATCGGAGGCTTTGCTATAGCATATGTCGTGTATGCCTATTTTCTGTTTATGCGACTTATTGTCGGAGCAATATCATCTGCGGGAAAGATGGGTACGGCCGGGTCCAGAATGCGATTTGAAAATAGGATGAAAAGTATCAGTCCGGAGTTTTCCTATGAATATTTTATAAGTAAGACACAGTCGCTTATAAAAACAGCAGTTTATTCCAAAGATGAGCACGAGCTTATGTTTTATGAAGGTGAGACGCTTGATCCGAAGATGAAGGTTATAATAGATCTGACGAAGATGAAGGATATAATAGATCTGAATTTCGGCGGTGCTCTTGGATGTAAAAGTGTAAGCGAAGAAGGGAACTTCGTAAAGGTTGTGACAAAGGCATATTTTGATGTGCTTTATGCAACCGGGGATAAGGTATATTTCAAAAAACAGATATTCAGTGCGACCTTAAGAAGGAGAACTGACATACCGGTAGACTTTAATTTTTCAATGACAAAAATAGCTTGTCCTTCCTGTGGTGCGAGCTTTGATGCTACAAAAACCAGAAGGTGCCCTTACTGTGAGAACGAGTATCAGATAAGCACAGACGATTGGACACTTGTGGAGCTTAAATATTATTAGAGAATCATTGGAACATTATAAAACGAAAAGTTTATTTCTTAAGCTTGTTTTCCAGAAAACGTGACAGTTTACTGCTGCCATCTGTTGTAGCGGCTTTACCATTTTCGCTCATATAAGCTCTAAGCGTATTCCAATTAATATATACATCATCTGTGACTGAAATCGTCTTGGTATTGTAGTGAAGAATTATCTTGTTATAGTTTCTGCTCCCGTATTTGCTATACGTGGATAGGTTTGTTATTACCTCACATTGGGAGATATTGCTTAGTGCAATATCTTCCGTAAAAATAAACCATTTTTTGATGGTAATCAGTTTTCCCTGCACAATGATCTTCTTTCCTACTGACTCTAAAAATATAAAAAGGAAAATAAGGGATAATAGTACTAAGAAGGATACGAACATATAAACCATGCCGACATTACCGCTTTTATATATACTAAATAAAAGCTTCTTTGCAAACAAAACGACTAATAGAGGAAATATAATAAATATAGCGAGTAGAATAGACTTTGTTTTGTTGTATTCTACTGTGAAGGAAGAGCTGGTGGGTGACCTGTAAGGTTCTTCCTGTGCGTCGTAGTAATAATCATTCATATTGATTGTTCTCCTTTTTATCCTTCGTTTTATTCTTCTAACTTTTTGCCCTTCGTGATGCATTTTAACATATTGAGAGTATATATTGAAGATGATAGTATGAAAAACGGAAGTAAATGAAAATGAATAATAAAGTAAAAAAAATAGCAGAGAATAAAGAAGAGTTTATTGTTCTTGATGAAACATATCTGGATGAGATGGCGGAGCTATATAAAACTTCGTTTGCCGGAGAACCTTGGAATGATGACTGGAGTGACAGAGAACAATTATATGAATATGTGAAGGAGATTTCCGGTGCATACCACTGTCTTAGAGGAACTATGTGTATCTCCCAAGCTTCAAGGGAGAGGAATAGGTAGTCGATTCATGGAAATGATAGAGAAGGATATTCTGACCAGGGGCGCAGTCGGAATCTTTCTACAGACCGATAATGATAAACCTGCATATCGCTTTTATCACAAGGTAGGTTTTAATGATCTTGGAGCACATGTGAGTCTATATAAAAGTCTTCCTGTAAAAATTGTGATGGCAACAGAAGAGGATAGAGAAGAACTTATGGCATTATATAAGATGCAGGTTGGTAAAGAGTTCTGTCCATGGACTGAGGACTATCCAAGTGACGAAACAATAGATTTTGATCTATCCAGAGATGCACTCTTTGTGATGAAAGAGGATGGCAAAATAATTGCTTCTGTCTCTATCGAAGAGGATGAAGAGGTTGATAAACTGGAGTTTTGGAATCCGGAACTTGCGCCGGCTGGAGAGCTTGCCAGACTTGCTGTTCTACCGGAGAAACAAGGACAAGGTATAGCTAGACAAATGCTCAGGTTTGGAATGAATACACTTAAGAAACAAGGCTGCAAAAGTATACATTTTCTTGTAAATAAGTATAACGAGAAAGCGATTCGTTCTTATGCACAGTTCGGCTTTAATGTAGTCGGAGAATGTCACCTGTTTGAACAGGATTTCCTGTGTTATGAAAAAGTGCTGTAAGAAGGTGATTTTAGTAAATATAAGGAGTTAAAACGATGATTATTATCGCCATTATTGTAGGATTATTATTAGGGGTTTTCCATGTATTACTATTCGCTGTTATTATTAAAGATATAAAAAGTATGATTCTATGTACCAAAGAAGTTGATGCTAGGGTAAAGACAGTACAACAGGAACTCAAAGAATATGAAGATTCTCAAACAGGTAAAACAAAATATGAATATAGTTATACAGTTCATTTTGTATATGAGCATGATGGTCAAACTTATGAGTCGTTTAAGAATTATTCCAAGAAATGCAGATATTTTAGAGGTCAGGAAACTAGCATAAAAATTAATCCTCATAATCCAAAGGAAATTTGGACAAAAGGCGAACTAAAAGGGCTTTTAACTGTATCTTTATCAATACCAATTTTTGTGATGATAGATTGTTTTTATATAATGTGTGTTTTTTATATGTAGTGTACATGATACAAGTTTTCAGGAGGTAAAAAACATTGAATAAAAATGACTATATAATTCGATTAGAAGAAAAGAGAGATTTCAGAGCAGTAGAGAACCTTGTCAGGGAGTCATTCTGGAATGTATATAAGCCGGGATGTGCTGAGCATTATGTGATTCATGTTCTAAGGGATGATCCGGCATTTATACCAGAGCTTGACTTCGTGATGGAGAAGGATGGAGATATGATAAAAAAAAATATGTTCATGAAGACAATCATTGAAGCTGACGATGGAAGGGCGATTGATGTTCTTACGATGGGACCAATAGGAATTACACCTGAGCTGAAGAGAAAAGGCTATGGGAAGGCTTTGCTGGATTATTCTTTAGAGAAGGCTTCAGAGATGGGATTTGGTGCGGTTCTTTTTGAAGGAAACATCGGATTCTACGGTAAGAGTGGTTTTGATTATGCCAGTAAGTTTGGCATCCGGTATCATGATCTTCCGGAGGATGCAGATTCATCATTCTTTCTCTGCAAGGAACTGGTTCCAGGATACCTTGACGGAATCACAGGAGTGTACCAGACTCCGCAGGGATACTACGTAAAGGATGAAGATGTAGAAGAATTCGATAAAGGCTTTCCACCAAAGAAAAAGCTAAAGCTGCCTGGGCAGATCTTCTAAGCTGAAACAGATGAAGGCTCGAGGGGAATTTAAATCTCCTCGGCCTTTTTCATATCCGAG
>CACYJP010000195.1 GCA_902774725.1 uncultured Lachnospiraceae bacterium | reverse complement strand
GACTCTCTGTATTCTTTGCAGATCTCGTATGCTGACATCTTGGTGCTTATCTTTTTTTTTTTTTTTTTCTATACTCTCCTTCTTCCATCTGTGCCGGCACCCGTCCTTATAATCGCAGCAGTAAACCATCTGTCTAAGGATCGGACTCATGACATATTTGCCATATTCACATTTTCCGCATGCGTCTTTCTTTGGCATGTTTTTTCCTTTGTCCCCGGAGCTGTAAGGGTTACACATCCATTTCTTTGGGGGGTATGACTTGTGCACAGCTCCGGGTTGGGTGATACAATACTGGCATGTTTTACATTCGCTTCTTTCGGATCTGCAGCTCCGGGTGTTTCAACCCTTTATCCTAAACGGCCGGGATCGCCGTAAGGATCATAATCGTGATTTGCCGAAGATCTGCCGGAACTCTTCACGGCTGTGTGTCTCTTCGAACTTCGTTTGCGCCATCCTCATGAGGAAGTCGCCATAATCGTTTTTGTCGGGTGAATGTACTGCGTCCTTGTTGCCTTTGATATCGCCTGTATGATGGTGTTTACAGAGGTTCAGCTTCAGGCCAAATTTTTCGGAAGCTTTTCTGTACGGGCCTCCGAATATGTGATGCTCTTCGAGCATGCTTGGAGGATAGTATCTCGGCATCTGTTCAAGCAGCGCACATAAATAGCACTCACCTTCTGCCTGTCTGAATATGCTTTTCATTCTCAATCTCATTTCCGAGCCACGTGCTGTAGCTCCCTAAGTCTTTGTCAATATCTCCGATCTCCATGAGGCAGACTGTCTCGAGCATGTATATCTGCTGGTAAAGATCGGCGCCTGCTGCCATGTGTCCGTTAACGATCCACCCTGCCTGCTGCCATGTGTCGAACCATCCTCTCTTACGAATGGTCTCGAACCATCCATGGTCTGAGTGAATGTTCACCCTGCAGGTTCTCCGGAACCGTTTGAGTGAATCGACTATCGCGTGCAGTTCCAGCTGATGAGGCGTCACGTCTTCCAATCTCTTCCGGATAGTCAGTGTCCCGGTTTGTCCTGATGTTGTCTCAGCTTCAAGGACTGCTATGTATGCTCCCTTGCCGGGCTTCGGCGACTTTCTCGATATGCTGATATAGATATCTGCTGTCTCGCTCATGCGAATGGATACTCCTTCGCTTTTTCTGTGGCTGCTATCGTCCTGACTTTCTGACAGATCTGTGTGTTATTGCATCGGATCCTCTGTATCGTCTTCTCCACGCCGTCAGCTGACAGTATGCCCTCAATGATTACCGGCTCGCACTTATCACAATCTGAGCAGAAATGCTCAAATACTACTTCCACGTTTACCGGTATGATTATTCCGTTTACTTTCATAGTCCCAATTCTGCCAACGCAGCCCTTTCCATCTCTACGAAATCCTCGTGAGAATATATTCGTTCAGAGTATCCGTATCGGTTCTGTTTCGGGATAAGCTTGTTGATCGAAGGTGCGAAGCCTGACTCATCATCTGCTATGTACCTCTGAAGCATTGACAGGACCGGATCATATTCATACTTCCGCAGCACGTCAAACCAGTTCTCCAGTAGGTCTTTGGCATTGACTTTCGGTGTCCAGTTCGGGTAGTATGATTTGATCTTTGTGATCAGTTTTAAGGTCTCATCCCTCGTCATTAACAAATTCCTCCTTCAGCTTATCGAACTCGCTCCAAAAGTCATTTTTTTCAGGTGGAGCCTTCGCCTTGTTTTCGTCCTGGTGCTTCCAACGCATCAGGGTAGCGAAGTGGTCGGCGTAGATCTTACCGTTTGACCTCATGTAGGTCGATAAGTTCTCGATCATGTCCTTGTAGTCATCCGGATACTGTTTGATAAGCTCGTCAAGTTCTCCCTTGGTGAGATAGACATTGCCGTAGATCCCGAGAGTGATCGGTTCTTCCTCGCGTGCGCGCGCTATCTCTATACTATCCTTACCTAACCTATCCTTACCTAACCTATCCTTACCTGTGTATACATTTTGTATACATTCTGTATACATGGCATTATTGACCGGTTCGGAAGGTGTACACTCTATCTGTTCAAGTCCTATTTCGCTCTTTTCCGTGTATGCTCCTTTTTTGCAACAATATAGACATATCATCCTGGCTAGCTCCGCACTGTCTCATGATCGATTTAGGGCTTCCGACAAAGCCGTCATCATCCGCAAGCATACCCAGTGTAAAGTACAGGCATCTTGCCGACAGTGGCATATCAAGGAACGCATCACTCAATACGATAGATTTAGCAAACATCCTACGTTCTGCCATTTTTACCTCCTACAGTCCTGACAAGGCTCATGAGCTGCGAGATCGATATCTTCTCGAGGATATCTTCAAGAAGGCCAAGCTTCTCAATCATGTCGGAATGCATCCGGCCATTGAAGTACTTGATCTCAATATCGGTATTCTCTGAGGCTTCCAGGTTAACGTAGAAGCCCCATTCTTTGCTCATGGTATCTTTCTTGGTAAAGCGTCTTGTCAGATACCCTGTTTGCTTTATCTCAGACATAATTTGCTGCATTTGATCCATTATGATAAATACCTCTCTCTTTGTGCAGGTTCTTCATCTGTGAGCGGCTTGATCGTGACCTCATCCTTTTGGCCACTCTCATAGTGCTCAATAATATAGTTGGCCACATCTTGTGATGTGAGCATGCAGATGTCTCTGCTCCCCTTCCCGGTCCTTACCCGGAATCCCCTTACTTCCATCTTCTGTGTTTCCTCCTTTTGTATAAAATGATTTCCTCTATAATCTCAATCACTACAAGCTTCAGAAGCTCTGTGACTGCTATTATTATCATTGCGGATACTATAAGTATCTCAATGGTTAAAATGTCCATTATATCCCCCTTTTCATCTTCCGATATTCTGAGAGCGTTCAAGCTGCTCCCTTTTTTCCTTCTCCCTTTTCCATTTTTCAAAGCGTTCTACATTTGCCGGATCTGAATAAAATCGTCTGATAGATTTAAGGAACGAGCATGCCAGATTGTCTCTGTCGTATGGAGTTATTTTTTCTGCACATAATTGAGCTCTCATTGTTCTATACCTGCTTTTATCTCCTTTTGCACCGGTGCAACTATCCTGCTGCCGTGATGTTATCTCGGGTATTGCTGTATCAGTTCTATCAGGGCTCGCAACAGCGTACATCCTAGGAACTTTGGGCATATGATCCAATTTGTAATAACAAAACCGATAAATAAGCCTGTTGCATGACCTGTAAAAAAATGATTTTTCTCTTTTTCACTCATCACTTTTTCTCCTTGCTTCTTAGAGTTTTACTCTTTTATCAGTTGTTCTATCGAAACATCCAAACACTCTGCAACGCGGAGTAAGTTTTCAAGTTTGGGATTATTATTTCCTTTCCATTTTGATATAATTCCATTACTGAGATTACAGGCTTTTTCCAACCCCTGTATTGTCATTCCTTTTTCTTTTGCATACTTTAGAACATTTTCATAGACCATCTCCTCACCACCTTCCTATATATTGATTTCCCATGGTTTGAAGTAGCTCATATAGTGCTTGATTTCTATTTGAATTAGTTCTAATATTAAGATGAAGGTCGAATTTGAACTACTTCGTATTTTGCACTCTTAGTTTGAACTACTTCAAACCTTAGTTATACAATATACGAATTAGTTCTAATTGTCAAGCTTAAATTTGAATTAGTTCAAACGGAGTGTATTGTATGAATATCAAAGAGCGAATAATTGAACTATGCGAGGCTCGCAATTTAAAAATAAAACATCTTGAAGAGGAAATAGGTGAGTCTCAAAGTGCTATAAATACGATTACGGAAAATAGTAAGGCATTAAAAATATACAAGGTAGCTAAATATTTTGGGGTATCCATGGAATATTTAATTACTGGCGAGAATCAGACAACTGGCATGGTACTGTCTCGTGAGGAAATGAATATAATTCAAAATTATAGAAAAACATCTGAAGGTAACAAGGATGCTGTCGCTAAACTTCTCGATGTCAAAAGGCAAGATACAAGTTTAGAGTCATTAAATAAAGTCGGATAAGGAGGGGGTATCGTGGCAAAATGTAAATTATGTGGCCGGAAGGTTTTGCTTAAGGCATCCTTAACAGACGGGTATTGTCCTGCCTGTTTTAAATGGAAACAGGAAGCGGATGAACGTAATCGGCAGAAAAAAGCAGCTGAGGCCTCGCAGAAAGAAAATATACGCAGATGGATAGAGCACATACCATCGCATAGTATTTCTATTCCTGAAACACCATACAAACGGCAGACAAGATATGAGCCTTTTGATTTTTCAAATATAACAGCCAAAGGA
>CACYJP010000194.1 GCA_902774725.1 uncultured Lachnospiraceae bacterium | reverse complement strand
CCCCCCAATATTTGTATATGTAAGGGAAGATGGCGTGCGTGAAGTTGTGGATGGTCAGCAGCGGCTTTTGTCTATATTAGGTTTCTTGGGAAAGCCCTATAAAGATGAAGGAGGGCAGATTAGGTTCTCACTTAATAATAAATTCCGTCTTCAGGATTTGCGCATCTTGCCCAAATATAACGGGAAGCATTTTTCTGAGATTATTAGGGAGGTGGAGGATACGATATTGGATTTTGATATTGATGAAATCGAAATCCAACAGGATGTTAATCCACAGTTTGAACCTACAGACTTGTTTATTAGACTGAACAATAAACCATATCCTATTCGCATCAATACTTTTGAAATGTGGAATAGCACGGCAGACAAGGATGTTATCACCAAGATTAAGGAAGTAACATCACGTTATGACAGTTGGTTTTATGCTGCAGCCCCAGTCTTGGATAAATTGGGAACAAGAACGGATAGGATGCAGAATGAGGAATTGATAACGATATTATCTTATATATCATATAGTCTCTCTAAGTCAGAAGATGTAACCAAGATACTTGGTTTCTATTTACGTCTGAATAAGTTTACATGTCGTCTGAAAACAAAGTCCTATATATCAACACTAATAGAAAATATCTCTGACAGACCATCTGAAAAGGAACAGTTCCTTTATCATATAGATGAAACAGAACGTATTATTAATAATATTGGTACTTATTTGCTTGATAACGACATCACTAAAGAACACTTCAATGATTTACTTAATGTTAAAGAAACTCCAATCTTTAGCCGATCAAATCAGGAGTTCTATATTCTTTGGATTATTCTGAGAAAAATTAGTAACTCTGTTATGAAGGTCAGAAAGGATGAAGTAAAAGAAGACATCAAGAAAATGTTGTCTCTTCTGAAGAATGTAGATGAGATAGAGCTTGATGAAAAGTACGCTGAAAAGTATGTAAAATCTCTTAATGAGATAACAAATAAATACAATGGATAAACTTATGATGCAGAACCATATCCAAAAAGTTTAAATAGGATCTCTACTGGATTCTATTATACTAAGATAGGTAAGCAGCCAATTCTGACGTGTAGCATGAAAAAGTGAAGGTGAGTACCTTTTGCGCCATATGGAGTCTCGGGGAAAAGTCCTGAGACGCCTCAATAGCATACCTTACTATGTAAGATGTAAGATTACAGACTAAAGTCTGATGAGGAACCATTGCGTTTCAGTATCATTCATTTTTCTCAAAAGACAAGTTAACCGCATAGCAAAAGTTAATTAGAAGATATTACTCGCAAGGTATGATGATATATTGGATATGGTATTTAAGAAAAGTCCAATTCAGAATATCAAGGAAGTGACGAAACCGTTGAGGAATGAGATCCTGAAGGGTAAGGTCCATACGATGGATTAGATGAGGTTAAATAACCAAATTTGGAATTGGGTTAAGATGCTACAGTTACAGATAATTACATACTCGAATGTTGTTGGAAAGAAGGCGGATGAGGAAGTCTTTGTCAATTTGATGGAAGGGATTCCTACACTTCCTGCATTGGAGTTTGTTGTTGAGAAGCAGAATAGGGTAATGTTCGCCTTTGCTGATATAGAGACACAAAAGGAGGCGATATACGAGATGCGTTGTTATCTGGGGCAAGAGGAACAAGCTAATGTTGATGCTTTCTTAGGTAACATGCCGGCACCTATATTACTAATGAATCTGAGCTGCATGGAGTTTTGTGCTCAAGTTCTTCGGACTCCCAATACAGAAGCAAGGGAACTAAGCAAAGAAGAGATAAGGAAAGTATACTTGGCTTATCTGATATGTAACGAGAAGTTGTCTTCTCATCAGGCGGATGGGTTTAAGGTGGATCCTGATCATCCTGAAAATATGTTGCTTAAGGTGGATATGCCGTTGTCTGAGTTTAAACGTCATAAAGACTTTAAGGCTGCAATCTATAAAGCTACCCAGTTGTTCCGATTCTGTGAAAAGAACGGTGAATATTGGGCGATTGTCTCACAGTTTTTGTCAGATCATGGAGTTAATGACTGGCGGGAATATCTGATGAAGCTCTTTGAACTATATTTCAAGAGTATTGGGATA
The DNA here is from genome assembly GCA_902774725.1 of uncultured Lachnospiraceae bacterium. GTDB lineage: Bacteria > Bacillota > Clostridia > Lachnospirales > Lachnospiraceae > Eubacterium_Q. Next base: position 210 of record CACYJP010000194.1, on the reverse strand, counting down.
AAACAGCAACCCCTCTCAACTCAGATAACACCGTTTGAAGAGCAATATGCTATAGACCTGTCGCAAATGGCGAATGATAATACTCTAAACATTATGTGGCAGAAATCACGCATATAAAAGCATGCCCTACTTTATTGAATTGGATTGGAGATAATAACCATGATATTTGTTACAGGAGTTCACGGGGTTGGAAAAACTACTTATATTAAA
>CACYJP010000193.1 GCA_902774725.1 uncultured Lachnospiraceae bacterium | reverse complement strand
TTGAGGGTAATATAAATGGAGGAAGCTGATGGTTAATTTTAAAAACAATGACATATATAGAAATATTGTAGATAACATGTTTGATGGCGTAATGATCATTGGTTTCGATGGGAAGGTCAGGCTTGATAATAAAAATGCTGCACAGATACTTGAGCTTAATGAGGAGACATTATGTGATAAGACTATAGCGTCTCTTATGATTGAGAACAGCAGAAATGATGAGTTTTTCCAGTGCATCATTGATTCTGTTTTTACTAAGGAAAGAATTAAGAAGACTATTGAGTACCATCTCGCGGATGGTGGAATAAAGTATCTCAGACTTGCTGTTACATTTCTCAAGGATAATAATGAAGATGCTGCTGTTGTAGCTGTTATAAGTGATGTAACTGAACTGTTTGAGTTGAACAAGCAGAATGCTATCCTTACTGAAAAGCTGCTTGATTTCGTAGATGATTTCGTTGAGGTGATGATTGACGCAATTGAGGCGAGATCTCCTTATAATGCTAACCATACTAAAAAAATGGTCAAGTATATGCTGAAATATCTTGACTGGTTGGAAGAAAATGGCGATAATAGTCATTCGGAAAGCAGATATCCGCTTATCGCAAGTGTGTGGCTGCATGATATCGGAAAGCTGGTTATACCGCTTGAAATCATGGATAAGCCTACGAGACTTGGAGGTAAGGAGGATGATGTTTTTCATAAAATTGAGGTAGCAAAGCTTTGCGAAGAGATAAAAGGGCTTAAGATGCCTGACTACTCTGATGAAGCAAAGAGTAAGATTGACAGGCTTAATGAGATAGGTGCCTTTATTCATAGTATAAATGGTCTGGGATATATAAATGAGGATCAGAAAAAGGAAGTAAATATTCTTTCTGAGGAAAAGGTGCTTTCACCGAGTGGAGAGTATATAGATCTTTTGGATGATTATGAGAAGGAATCTCTCTCTCTTGACAGAGGTACCCTGACAGTTCAGGAAAGAGAGACTATTCAGTCGCATGTTATTCATACACATAGTATGCTCACCAAGATGAATTTCACCGGTTCTTTTGAACCTGTACCTGAATGGGCATCAAAGCATCATGAGTTTCTGGATGGAAGCGGTTATCCTGATCATCTGACTGCTGAGGATATTCCGTGGGAGGCAAGGATACTTACGATAATCGATGTTTATGATGCACTTACTGCAGAGGATAGACCATACAAGCGTCCTCTTCCGGAAGAAAAGGCATTTGCTATTCTCAGGAGTATGGCTGATGAGGGAAAGATTGACAGAGCTGTACTCGAATCATTTTATGAAAGTAAAGCCTGGTGCTGATTTTGAGGGAAGTAACTGATGAACACTAATAACAAAACCAATTCATTTGACAGATACAGAGTTAATAGGCCCATAGATATAGTAACGATTGTCTATCTGATTTTTATTAGCTCTGTTTTTTGTGTCTATATGGACAATAAGTATTTCAACATAACTGCGACAAGGGCGAAGCTTTTTACTTATTCGGGAATAGCTCTGGTGATTCTCGCGGTAATGGCTTACGGAATAGAGATCTCCATGATCAGGTATTTCGATAGCGGATCGAAGATCTTTAAAAAGGATAAAAAAATAATCGAGATGCCTGAGCTCTGGATATCACTTTTCCTTGTTGCAAATGTAATTGCCTGGTTTATGTCTGATAACAAGAAGGGCTCATGGTCGGGAGAGACTGGAAGATGCTTTGGACTTTCGATAGTTATTATAATAGCACTTGTGGTAATCGTTCTGAGCAGACAGTCGTGTGTATCGATGCTTGTGTTTGTTTCACTTTCGGTAACAGCAACATTTGCCTTTGTGGTTGCCGTACTTCAGCATTTCGGTAATGATCCTTTTGAACTCAGACTTACAGTTGTAAAAAGACAGAAGGAGATGTTTATTTCCACATTTGGAAACATCAATACCTACGGTGCTTATATATGCGTGGTGCTTCCGATTTTCGCGGCAGTGTTCATTTTTAGTAAGAAGCTGTGGGCAAGAATAGTTGGCGGATGTATGCTCGTGCTTACAGGTATAGCTATTATTCCTGCTAAGAGTGATAATGTATATCTCGGAGCGGCAGCGGCATTTCTTGTTCTGTTCTATATAGCAATAATGAACAAGCGATTCACAGAATATATCTTTGGTGTACTTCTTCTTGTTGTTGGACTCGATATAATGGCATTTCTGAATCAAGAATATAAGGGTAGTCAGAAGCATATAAATGGTATAGCCCAGGTGGTAGAGAATCCGAAGATAATGACAATGCTTGTTGCAGCTGTTGGAATGGTGCTTGTCCTTACGCTTGTTTTCAGACAGGTAAACTATGAATTATATAAGAATATTCAAAGCAAAAAGCTGCTTATTATCTTTTCAATCATACTTGTAGTGGGTGTTATAGGCGTGGTGATTTACGGCGTCAGCTCACAGAATTCTCTATTTGTTTTTAATGATAAATGGGGAACCTTCCGAGGATATATAT
>CACYJP010000192.1:2567-3804 GCA_902774725.1 uncultured Lachnospiraceae bacterium | reverse complement strand
ATTATCGTATCCACTTCTGGTGTTCGATGATTTGAGCAATGCAATGTGTTAATATATGCGCAACCATTTGAATATTGTAATGTGATTTTATAATCACAATTTAAAATGATTTCTTTTACAGTTTTGTTAATCCTGTCAATCTCAGATTGCGGAAATAAATCCTCATCTTTATATGTTTCCCCAATAGCTAACCATCCATGTAACTCAATCATATAAACTCCTTGCACTTAAAACGATATATTCAAATATAATTTTCATTGTTACTTTTCTAATATACCATATATTCTAGTACCATAACACCATAACATTACAGATAAAAAAGCTGTATGAACGATGAAGAGGATGCCCCAAGGACACCCTCTATATGAAAGAATTCCATAGATGAATTAATCTAATGATACATCCTTTTTCTTTGAAGGCTGAGGTTTTGAAGCTTCTTTCTTGTTAACCTCTGCCTGTTTCTTCGATATTCTGTCTTGAAGAGATGTACTATGTTTTTTCTCAGTCTTGTTATTCTCAACTTTATCTACTTTTATATTATCAGTCTTTTCAGAACCTCTGTCTCCCTTTAAATCATCAATGTTTTTAGAATTATCCTTTTCTTTCTGACGAGATTCCATTTTATCCATTCGAACAAGTTCATGCTCCTTTGAATCATATTGGAATACATGATCTGATAATTTATCATTCTCATTCAAAACACCTTCATTTATCTCCTGAACCATACTTTCAAGCATAGCTGGTTCCATATCCTCTTTATAAGGTAGAACGATTGTCTCATGCACACTGCTTGGGAGAACTATAAAATCCCCTCCAAGCTTATCTGCTATCTCATCCATAGCTTTCTTATTAAATATCTCAGCAGCTCCATTTACATTACACTCATTAGAGAGAACATACATTTGCATATCAGGACTTTCTGGTGGAAGCATCATTTCTATAAACGGATCATTCTCTGGAACTCCGTCCGGGAACATTGAATCTATAAGTACATCTCTCATACTCTTAAATGAATAATTCTGTTCTGAGATATTTGCAAGTGCTGCCTCCTTAAGTTGTGCCTGATCTATTCCCATATCATTCATCATCTCATTTGTAATAGGAAGTGTGAGTCTCTCTCCTTCCTTCTGAGCAATAACCGTAGCAAACATAATTGTCATATCCTCAATCTTTTCCTGCGGTTTACCTTCCAACTTATCTTTATTATTATCGGTATTAACAACCTTACATATAACCG
>CACYJP010000192.1:0-2525 GCA_902774725.1 uncultured Lachnospiraceae bacterium | reverse complement strand
GATGCACCTGGAATATAAGTATAGTTATCTATCATTTTCTTCATCTCCTTTTCTTAAATTAAAGAGGCAGGACTACGCCTACCTCATAATAAATGTAATAACTCTTATTTTCTTTTTGGAAATTCCATTTTATATTTAAACTGTTTACCCTTAACCTCTGTACCATCATCTCTAGTGTAAGAGCAGTCAACAATCTCCTCCGGAGTAAGATACGCATCATATGTGCCATCTCCGCTCTTCTTTTTGATACCCTTTATAAATACCTTCTTTCCTGCAAGCAAAGCCTTTATCTGTGCATCCGTTGCTTTAACACCCATAATCTTACCAAGCATCATGCCACACTTACTCTTACAGTATGCTCCAAACTTACCTTTAACTATATCTGCACCACAGTTCGGACATTTTCCTAGAACCTCTGTATTTGAAAAAAGCTTTTTATCCTCTTCTCGAACCTGACTATATGTATTTACAAGCTCTTCAACCATATCGGTAATATCGGAAATAAAATCATCATATTCAGCTTCTCCCTTTGCAACAAGTGACAAGAAGTTTTCCCATTCAGCAGTCAACTTTGCTGATTTCACTTTATCAGGAAGAACAGTTATAAGTTTTATACCATTCTCTGTCGGAATAAGATTCTTCTTTTCTCTTTTTATAAATCCATCCTTAACCAATTTCTCAATGATATCAGCTCTCGTTGCAGGCGTTCCAAGTCCCTTTCTTTCCACATCATCATCCATATCTTCTGAACCAGCTTTTTCCATAGCAGTAAGAAGTGATGCTTCTGTATATCTTGCTGGTGGCTTTGTGAAATGCTCTGATATCTTTCCATCAATATTATCGAAGACTTCGCCATCTTTTACATCAGGTAGCTTCTGTTCTACTGAGGATTCATCATCTGAATCTTTTGAGGTCTTGTAGACTTCCTTAAGAGCTTCCTCAAATATCTTCCACCCGATATCTCTAACGACCTTTCCTTTAGCTGTAAACTCAGATCCGCCACATTCAAATACTACTTTTTGTGTGGTAAATAAATAAGGAACAGCTGTGGCTTCAAGAAGTCTTGCAGCTATAAGATACAGAACCTTCTTTTCATCTTCTGAAAGAGTATTCAAATCCGCATTTGCTATCTCAACAGTTGGAATAATAGCATGGTGATCTGAAACCTTCTTTGAATTCATAACAGGTTTTATGTTTGGATCATAGGAAACTCCAGGCATAAACGGTATAGAACGCTTTATCGCTGCTATAACAACTTTTGCAGTGTTTTCCATGTCATCTGTAAGAAATCTGCTGTCAGTTCTTGGATATGTAACAAGTTTTCTTTCGTAAAGTGTCTGAGTATGATCAAGAGTTTTTTTAGCAGTAAAACCAAATATCTTATTTGCATCTCTCTGAAGTGATGTAAGGTCATACAGCTTCGGTATCGACATCTTTTTATCTTCTCTAACAATAGATGTTACAACTGCTGTATTTCCTTTGCATTTTGAAAGAAGATTATCTGCATCAGCCCTTGTATCTATTCTGTCAGAAATCGCATCTATGGCCTCATACACTCCAGGTTTCACTTGAGTCTTTATAAGAATATGATCAATAAAATACTGTTTTTTCTTAAATGAACCAATCTCCGCCTCTCTATCTACGAGCATTGCAAGTGTAGGTGTTTGAACCCTTCCAACCTTAAGAGTTTTTCCACCATAAAGAACTGTAAATAGTCTTGTCCCATTTATACCAACAAGCCAATCAGCTTCTTGTCTAGCAAGCGCTGCTTTATAGAGTCTGTCATATTCACTTCCAGGTTTTAGATTATTCATTCCATCTCTGATAGCACTATCTTCCATAGATGATATCCAAAGTCTTTCAATCGGCTTACTACATCCTGCCATATTATAGACAAGTCTGAAAATAAGCTCTCCTTCACGTCCTGCATCAGTTGCACATACAACTGCTTCTACATCACGTCTATGCATCAGTTCCCTTAAGACTTTATATTGAGCCTTAGTATCTGGCTTTATCGAATACTTCCATTCATCCGGCACTATTGGTAATGTGTCATAAGTCCATCTTTCATATACTGCATTGTATTCCTGTGGTTGTGCAAGTTCGACCAGATGTCCAACACACCATGAAACAATATAATTATCACCTTCATAATACCCATCTTTTTTCTCGGTAGCTCCTATAACATCAGCAATGGTTTTTCCAACACTCGGCTTTTCACTAATAATAAGTTTCATTCTAGAACCTCCTAGCGCGTTGTATTTCTGTTCTTGTTCTGAGAATGTTCTATGGACTTATTCTGTTCTGACGCCTGATGTGCCTTCTTTTCAATCTTATCAAGAAGAGAATCACCTTGTGATTTATCCTGCGACTTATCTTTACTCTTATAAGATTCAACCATAGCTTTGAGTTCCTTGTTTGGAATCTTTGTTTTCTCATTTTCCCAGATTGTCTTCCCCTGCTCATCAACGCCTTTGGCTACACTCTTTGTAACAGTTGTGCTACCATCTGCAGGAAGCTTACAC
>CACYJP010000191.1 GCA_902774725.1 uncultured Lachnospiraceae bacterium | reverse complement strand
TGACAGAAAAAAGAACGCTATTCCTGTCAGTAGCATTACAAGAAAATTCACACAGATACTTCTTTCCTCAGTCTCCCTGTCATTTTTCCCAATATACTGGGATATCATGATTCCTGCTATAGTGCCTATTGCACCGACAACAAATGAATAGATAAATCCGGGCTTCCCTGCTATCTCTACTGCAGCTATACTCTTTTCCCCAAGCTGTCCCACCATTATCTGATCTATCATGGAAAAAGACGACTGGAGCATTGACTGAAGTGCGACCGGTATCGCTATACTTATTACCTTTTTTCCAAAAGACTCCTTCATAAAAACCCCCTTATCATTTGATTAAATGATAAGAGAAATATCCTATATTCACAATGGGTTAATCGCATAACCCTCATCACATCATTAAGGGAGTCCTCACATGAACTCCCTTGTCCAAAAGAAGTATTCTGTCTGTTGATTATTGGTAAATCATAACCTTTTTCAAATTCATCCGGATAATTTACCTCATGGTATTCCGTAGTTCATATTTCACAACCGGGCAGACTCAATTCCTGCTCTGTAACATCATTTGATAATATTCTGAAAGTACCATCATCAAATGGCTTTACAACTATTTTTGAATTAACTCGATATCCAACAGAAAGTATCATATCAAGATTATAAATCTTTGGTTTTCTTCCTCCGGAACTTTTGTCGGAAAAACCGACAGAAGTCTCATCAAGCTTTCCTGAGCTAAGAATATTGCTAATATGCTCACTTACCACAGCATGCTTAACATCAAATAACTGCTCGATTTGTTTCTGTGTTAGCCAAACTGTTTCTTGCTCAGGACTTATCTGCACCTCTATCTCTGTATTCCCATCAGTAAATAAAACAATTTCATTCTTTGCCATTAACTTCCCCTCTCCCCTTCATCATCTTCTCATATTCAAGCTGATAAGCGATCAGCCTCGGAATATACTCCGGAGGAGTCCTGCGCCCTGCTTCCCAATCCTCTAAAGTACGAACCGGTATACCAGTGTGAATCGAAAACTCTTTTCTTGTTTCTCCCGTGCTCTCTCTTAATTGCTTAATTTTCTCTGCTATATCCATAATTGCACCTCCACGCAATGCGATAAGTCTATAATATCACCTCACTCTCTATATCGCAATGCGTGCTTATATGACTACATTAAATTCATATAGATGCAATAAAAAGGAAGTTCATGTAAAACTGAACTCCCTAAGTCATGATAATATTAAAGATTTGCATTGACCAGTTTTAAAAACTTCTTATCATTCATTTGCTCATTAGTTACATAATCCCCATCACAGAACAGTGCATATGTGGTAATTGGTGTTGGAGCATTCTGAGCCTGATCTCTGGTCTCTATTCTGATCGCTCTAAACGGTATTCCATTGTTCTTAGCAGTCTCTTCCAAAACAGGCACATACTTGGCATTAAATGGGCACTGATTCGTGTAATAAAGCACGTATCCTTTTTCATCGATACGAGGATGCTTTGCACATTCCTTGAAGCATGGTGTTTCAACACTTTTTTCAAAGGACAGATACCACAGCTGGATTCCATTATCGGCTTCATCACAAACTTGAAAGCCTTTGAATGCTAGAAACTTTGGATCAGAAAGGAATGGCTTTTTCTTAGCAGCAGATAATATGCAAATTCCCTTCTTCCCCTTTTCCTTACTGTCCTTTATGCACTCATTAAGAAGATCACTTGAATATCCATGTCCCTTTAAGGAACCTGAAACCCACAGACAATCGATATACATATATTCCGATGCATTTATCGGATTCCACGCATACTCTGCCGGGATATATTCAATAAAGCATTTACCGCGTTCGACACTCTTTAAGAAAACAAGCCCTTCATCAAATCTGTCAGCAAGCCAGGCTTTCTTGGATGATACCTGTATATCTTTATTGTTTGATATAGCACAACAGATGTGTTCTTCTTCAAGATTATCCTTGGATACTCTTATATACTCCATCTTCAGTTCTCCTTTCTAATAGGATGTCTTATAACCGTCTTAAGCTTCTCTGGCACCACTTTCCTTGCATCGCTAAGGTAAATCTCGTAGAATTCTTTGTACTCCTTCTTGTAATCGAATGCCATGTCTTTATTCCTCCGAAATATCTTTTGACTCGTAAGGCTTATTCCATGAACCAATCTCAATCAGGTTGCCTTCAGGATCTGCTATATAACAGGTTCTCTGCCCCCAGGGTTCTAGTTCAGGTGCAAGGACTGATGTTGCACCGTTTTGTACAGCCTTATTATAAGCTTCATCCACTTCTTTAAATGTATCAACATAAAGCGCTATTTCGAAATGTCCGTTGAGACCTTTTATGTACTCATACCTGCGTCTTGTCATCTTCTCAAAGTCGTTCCTAACAAAAAAAAAAAAAAGGGTCCCATCCTTCACCAGATACACATTGGATGTATCCTCTGTCTCTTTTATTTCAAACCCCAGCACATCCCTATAGAAGCGTACCATTTTGCCCATATCCTCAACAAACAATCCAAAACCATCAAGTCTCA
>CACYJP010000190.1 GCA_902774725.1 uncultured Lachnospiraceae bacterium | reverse complement strand
ATAAACTCCGTGCAATATCCAAACTTGATATCAGCTGTGGAGATCGAATCATTACCGCTGCCCATCTCATATTTAGGACGAGCCTTTGGTATATCATCAAGCACGCCTGCACCTCGTGCAAGCTGAACAGGTGCTCCATCTATAAGACCTACAGCCTCACCCTTAAGTCCTTTAAGGATACCCTTTGTAACCTCGATAAGTCCCTGACCACCGGAGTCTACAACGCCCGCTTCCTTAAGTACAGGAAGCATCTCCGGAGTCTCAGCCAGAACCTCTTCACCATACTGAATGATTTTCTCTACATATTCAACGATATCATCCTCTGTGCTAAGAAGCTCAACAGCCTTTTCAGCCATTCCTCTGGCAACAGTAAGAATAGTTCCTTCTTTAGGCTTCATAACAGCCTTATATGCTGTTTCAACGGAACGGGTAAAGCCTGAAGCAAGATCCTCAAGACTCAGCTCTTCCTTTCCTTTTATCTCCTTGCAAAATCCACGGAATATCTGTGAAAGAATAACTCCGGAATTACCACGAGCACCTCTAAGTGAACCACTGGAGATTGCCTTTGCAAGATTGGATATAGTAAGATCAGCTACAGCCTCTACCTCTGCAGCTGCAGCCATAATAGTAAGCGTCATATTGGTTCCTGTATCGCCATCTGGAACAGGAAATACATTTAGCTCATTGATATATTCTTTATTATTACTCAGATTGTTAGCTCCGGAAATAAAAGCTGTCTTCAGAAGTCCGGCATTAACACTTGTAAGCGACATAAAAAAACATCCTCCTATTAGTCAATAACTCGTACACCCTCGACAAATACATTTATGGCCTTTACATCCATAGATGTATAGTCTTCGACCTGGTACTTAACAGTGCTTACCAGATTCTTAACAACAGTCTTTATATTTACCCCATAAGAAACAATTATATGAAAATTGATGATAAGTCCATCCGCAGTCTTCTTAACTGTAACTCCTCTTGAAACATTATCTCCTCTGAGAAGCTTGGCAAGTCCGTCCTTCATACTACGACTAGCCATTCCAACAATTCCAAAGCAGTCAAGTGCAGCATGTCCGGCAAATCTGGCCACAACTTCAGAATCTATATATATGTTTCCATTTTCATTATCAAATGTACCCGGCATATTTACCTCCTTCAATATTAAGGAATCTTATTTTTAACAATCAAACTACATTTTACCAAATATTATCTCTTTGTACAAGAAAAGAGAGACCAAAAAAGTCTCTCTTTCTTAATCACTAATATGTAAATCAATCAAGGCATCACACTATGCGCGCTCAACCTTACCTGATCTAAGACACTTTGTACAAACATAGATAGTCTTAGGAGAACCATCAACCTTTGCTTTGACTCTCTTAATATTAGACTTCATAATTCTATTGGATCTTCTGTGTGAATGTGACACGTTGTTTCCAAAATGAACTGACTTATCACAGTAAAAGCACTTAGCCATCCCTCGGCACCTCCTTTAACCACTAAAATCGAACCTTCTTTAGTCCGCAACATTTGGTATTCTATCAGATATATTTATTTAATGCAAGCTTTTTTTATTACTTTTCAACTTTTTTCATTTTTGCTACAACCACATACCTTCCCTCATTGGCATGATATGCACAGGTTGAAAGCGTTACCAGCTTGTCACCATACTCTGCTGTTTCATCTATAGTATAAGGAGTCTTGGACTTTACTTTAGATACATATTCATCAAACTCGTCCTTATCCTTAGCGTTGATAAAGTCATAATACTTAAATGTATTATCGTCTCTCTTTATCTCCGTTCTGAATGCAGCGATAACCTCATATTCATAATTTCCAAGCAGTGTATCAAATCTAAAGGTTTTATGTTCTTTATAATAATCCTCAGTTTCATACTTAAGAAGATCATGGAACATCGTTCCGGCCTTCATATTATGACCATATATCACGACATTATCTGACGGTAAAAGTGCATCACACTTAGCAGCAATAAATAGTGTTCCGGAAGAGCTTTTTTCTTTATTAAAGTCTCTTTTCAGATAAAACTCCTCGTCAGAAGGCGTATGCATAACCGGATAGTCTACCTCAGTTCCGGGAATAGTCAGCCAACCGATAAAATCATTATTGGCTGTATAAAGATCAGCAAATTTCTCCTGAACCTTAACACCGTTAATATCTACATATGTAAGTCCTGTTGCATCTGTATCAGTACCAACCGTTAACTCATCACCACCCGGAGAATCCTTTATCATTCCCTTCAGACTGTCAAAGGACTTCTGTGCCTTGTGGATATTGTAATAGTACATTCCAAGATATCCACCGGATATAAGAAATGTAGCTATAAAAATCACAAGAAGAATATTGAGAATCAAATCCTTCTTAGTTTTTGCTTTTTTCTTTTTCTTTGTATCCTTAGTCTTAGTATTTTTCTTGCTATCAGTCTTAGGTTTAGTTTTTGCAGACTTAGAATTTGAAGGCTTTGAATTTACAGTCTTTGAAGCTTCTTTTTCTGTTTCCTTTTCATTCTTAGCATC
>CACYJP010000189.1 GCA_902774725.1 uncultured Lachnospiraceae bacterium | reverse complement strand
TAAGAGCCGTACTCCTCCTAAGCATAACTGAAGAGCAACTGATAAAATTGCTCTTTAACAAAGTTTTATAATCAACTTTTTCCTTTGCACCTATAACCTTTTTGGTTTTTCTTCCGTCCTCAGTGCAAAGTCTTCTAGCGGTAAAGCATAATCTGACTTTGTCATCCCGGACTGATTCCATAAGTTCAATCTGCTTTTTAAGCTTACCTTTTTCCCACCAGTCGTCAGCATCAAGAAATGATACATACTCCCCCCTTGCTTCACTCACTCCCAGATTCCTTGCCTCTGCAACTTCAAGGTGCTTATCACCTTTAACAACTCTGAAATTTAAATCTTCACCAAATGAATATCTGTCCTCACTAAATGTCAAGGAAGCATCCACAAGTACAATTTCAAAGTTATATCCTTCACATTCCACAGATTTTATAGCTTTATCAATAGTTCCGGAATTATGAAAATATGGAATTATTACACTGATCTTTATATTATCACTCATTACTGTAATATTTCCTCATTAAGAAAAAATATGGGCGAGAAAACTTGTTCCCGCCCAATACGATAATCTAATTAATTATTAGCCTCTCTTAAGAAAATCAGGAATCTTTATAGCCTGTGTATTGTTCTTAAGTGGTGTAGGCTTCTTCTCAGGAATAGCACTATTTACAGGTTTTGTTTCCTTAACAGCACTGTTAACCGGCTGTGCAGGCTGTGCCTGAACTGTTGTAGGCTGTACAATAGTCTGCTGTGGCTGAGCCGGAGCCTGCTGAGCAGATTTAGCCTGAATATTAAGTGGAACAGGCTGAGCTCCTGTCTTAGGCTTATTTCCGAATACAGGCTGGCTGATAGTCTTCTTCTCTGAAGAATAGATTGAAGCAGACTTATGAACAGGAGCAGAAACCTTAAGTCCACCCTTTCCGCCTTCAAGACCTGTAGCGATGATTGTAATACTTACATCATCTCCTGCAACATCATTATCAACTGTACCGAAGATGATATTTGCCTCATCACCGGCAACTTCTGTAAGATATGTAATAGCATCATATGCTTCAACGATTCCGACATTACCTGAGAAGTTAACGATGATATCTGAAGCTCCGTTAACTGTTGTCTCAAGAAGTGGAGATTCCATAGCTGTCTTGATTGCATCAACAGCCTTGTTGTCACCGCTTCCTTTACCGATACCGATATGAGCGATACCCTTATCTCTCATTACTGTCTGAATATCAGCAAAGTCAAGGTTGATGAGACCAGGCTTATTGATAAGATCTGTCACACCCTGAACACCCTGCTGAAGAACTTCATCTGCTTTCTTGAGAGCATCAGGAATTGTTGTTCTCTTGTCACAGATCTGAAGAAGTTTGTCATTAGGAATAACAATGAGTGTATCAACATTTTCACGAAGTTTAGCAATACCGTTCATGGCATTGTTCATACGTGGCTTTCCTTCAAATGTAAATGGCTTTGTTACAACACCTACAGTAAGGATACCAAGGTTACGTGCGATCTCAGCAACAACCGGAGCTGCACCTGTACCTGTTCCGCCACCCATACCGCATGTGACAAATACCATATCTGCATCTTTGATTATATCATTGATCTCTTCTCTGTTCTCTTCAACTGCGCTGGCACCGACTTCAGGCTTTGCTCCCGCACCAAGACCCTTTGTAAGTTTTTCACCGATCTGAATCTTTGTTGTAGCCCTACTAAGTGAAAGAGCCTGCTTATCTGTATTTATAGCTATAAGCTCAACACCTTCAACATTTTCATCTATCATTCTGTTTACCGCATTATTACCGGCACCACCAACTCCTATAACAAGTATTCTTGCAGGTGTCTTCTCATCATTTGACTTAATCTCGAGCAAGGTTTCGTCCTCCTTAATTTGTATTTCTCTATATTTATAATTATATTTTGTAATTTATAGACATACTACGTTCTATAATAAACTTATTTTGATAAATAATCAACAAAAAAACATTTTTATTGATTATTCTTCTGAATACGCATCAGTATTAGATGCATCTTCCCAATCATCGCCGCTGTCTTCGTCATAATCACTGCTTTCGTCGTAATCGCTTTCATCATCGGCGTCTTCATCGTCACTGTCTTCGTCGTCACTGTCTTCGTCTTCTGTGGTCTCTTCCTCCTTCTTGTCTTTGCTCTGTTTCTTTTCAGATGCTTTCTTAGCTTCATTCTCCAACATCTGTTTTGTCTTGAAGCTTGCTACGCCATCCGGAGTTTTGAAATCTTTCATATAAAGCACTCCGCTCTGACCTTCAAACTGTTTCAGGATATTACCAAGGTTCATCATCTGAACCGCAAGATAAGATCCGTCACCAACCTCTATATCTATACCGTTCGAATGAAGGATAATTTCATTCTCCGGTGTAAAAGTCACACCATCGATCGTCAAACCGAACTTTTCCTTAAGCTGAGTGACAGTAAGAATATTATTGAACTTATCCTTATCATCAACAGGAAGCTTTTTACCCATTTCCCAGCTTTCAAATGTAAGTCCCTCTATGTAAGGAACATCCTTCTTTTTCTCTGAAGAAGCCTCGAGCACGATACCGTCTTTATCGAAATAAATGAATTATTACTCGTAAACTTTGACTTTTATTTTATTCTTATTTACAAATGTAATATCAAGCTTAGCCACAAAAGGAATCTTCTTTATAGGCTTAAACTTATGTCTCCAGTAAAGGAGAATTGTATTATTCATATAAGCATATTTCTTTACTTCATCTTTGATCTGACTCTCCGAAGAATATACACATCCTTCTGTCTCGATCTCTTTAAGAGTATAAGTGCTCACATAAAGTGCACCTAACCCTAAGATTGCCAGAAATACAAGAAATATAACCAGAACTTTCTTCATTTACATCTCCTTCATGGCCTTAAGCGGCTTTTCCCTGTACGGACGAATCTGTCTTGAAACAGAAAGCGCAAGGCCCATTTCCATTAAAAGGAACAGCAATGAACTACCTCCATAACTTATAAACGGAAGTGTTACACCTGTATTAGGCATAATATTTGTTACAACGCACATGTTTACCACAACCTGGAATCCAACGTGGATGATTATTCCCACAACTATAAGACTTCCAAACCTGTCCGGTGCGCCTTCTGCTATAATCCTGAATCTCCACAGGAACATAACAAAGACAACTATAAGTCCTATGCCTCCGATTATTCCAAGTTCCTCACAGATAACCGAAAAAATCATATCGTTCTGATTCTCAGGGACAAGGTGACCCTGAGTATATGTGCCGTTGAACAGCCCCTGACCC
>CACYJP010000188.1 GCA_902774725.1 uncultured Lachnospiraceae bacterium | reverse complement strand
CGTTGCTCGTAACTGATTTTAAAGCAATAGAAAATCGTAAAAATGAAAACCGGCAGCGCCTCCGCTACCGGTTCTCCACTTTTTCTTTCACATAGTCCTTGACTTCTTCTTTCTCCATATCAAGCGATATCGCCAGCTCTCCATAGAGACTCTCTTCCGCCAGGTGGAAATACTTTGAATCTGAAGATGTCACTTTCTTTCCTTCAGCTATTCTGTCCTCCATTCTGGTATAGATCGTTTTGATAAGACTTACGAGCACTTCAGGCTCACAGGTCAGAACAGCTTGCTTGTACTCAAGTTCACGTCTTTTTTCTTCGATTATTTCGAGCTCTTTTATCTCGGAAATACTTTGAATGAAATCCTCAGCTTCATCTTTCGACATGACCTTACGCATCACAACTCGTTCATTGTCAACAGGGGTAAATATTTCGCTATCTCTTATATAGCACGGAACCATAGTATAATAAAGTCTGTCCTTGGGAACTCCTGGCATTTTCATAGGACCGATATGTGTTATTTTGCAAACACCATTGCTACCGTAGATAATAAAATCTCCTACATCGAACATTTAAACACCTCTGATCTTATACAATTCCCCTGCCATTTTATATTAACAT
Organism: uncultured Lachnospiraceae bacterium; assembly: GCA_902774725.1. Classification (GTDB taxonomy): domain Bacteria; phylum Bacillota; class Clostridia; order Lachnospirales; family Lachnospiraceae; genus Eubacterium_Q. The sequence continues at coordinate 1,987 of CACYJP010000188.1, read as the reverse complement.
AGGCAGGGGAATTACGTAAGAACGAATTACAATTTCGTGAAAATTGTCATAAAATCGATGCTCTTTGTTATGCAATTTTTTCAGTAGCTTCTATCCATTCCGGTTTTTCGTCTAATTGCACTCGTCAAACTGCTTGTAGTTCTCTGTGTCGTAGGATGTAACCTTGCTTCCTGACTCAACCACATAGATGTAATCACCTATTACGATTCCTCTTGTACTCATCAGGTTTCCGTACATCTCATCAAGATGTTCTTCCATGAGATTCTCGAAGCCTTTGTCATCGTCGTAGTCAAATACTGTATAGTAGACACCATCCTTATCAAGATCAACATGCTCTATCAGCTCATCGTACTCTTCTTCGTAGTATTCCTTATACCAGTCATCCTCCAGGTATCTGAGGTCAGCCATTGTTGAGAAGCCAAATGTACCATCCTCCGGATTAAACATAAATGCTCTTCTGTCCTGAAGCACTGAAGCCTGTGAATAATCGTAAAGCACCTTTGTCTCTATCTCTTTGATATCATAAGGATCACTTATATCGAACATTGAAAGCTTTATCGAATTTGTAATTCCTGACTCATCAGTATTGTAACCGATTCCAAGCAGCTTGTCATCTCCATAAGGATGAAGGTATGCTGAGAAGCCCGGAATCTTGAGGTAGTCTGTCACCTTCGGATTCTCAGGATCCGAGAGATCAACTGCAAAGAGCGGATCTGTATTTCTGAAGGTTACAAAGTATGCTGTTTCTCCTGTGAATCTTGCTGAACGGATTGTCTCACCCTCAGCCAGCTTCTTGATAACGCTCACCTGCTCAAGATCATCATTGAATACGAAAAGTCCGTTATACTGTGTATAATCATCATCTCTGTAGGTTGAAACAAGTCTCAGATATCCATCGTACTCATCGATGCTGTAGTCATTAATTATATAACCAGGGAATGTACCCTTACCAACATACTTGAAGTCTCCCTCGTCATAGGATATCTTTGTTATACTCGAAGAATCCTCATAGGTATATCTCTTCCAGTCATAGTATCTGTCAATAAAGTATATGTTATTTGAACTTACATAGAAGCTGTCTGCTCCACCGAGCATAGCCATTTTATCTATAACCTCAACGCTGTCAACATTTATAGATGTGGCTACCATGTATGAATCGCAAAAGCTCTTATCAGGAACTATGATCTGACCGTTTTCAAGTACTTCACCATCAACCTCAGGTACGTAGGATTCATACTTTCTCTTCTTGATCTCATCCAGCTCAAAGCTCTTCTGTGAAAATGTGTAAACTACATTTCCTACCATTCTTGATGACATATAGTCTCCGCTCTGAACGATCTTCTTTTCCATCTTCGGATCTGTTCTGTCGCTTATGTCATAAACTGTTACCGTGGTTTCTTTATCATAATAGTATCTACCGATTTTTCCTATAAGAACAAGTCTGTCTTCATAGATATACATCTCATCAAACTGTTCGCCATCCTTAAGGACATTGATAGTTCCTACCTTTTCAATTTTTCCATCCTCTACACTGTAGATGTTTAGATGCTCTGTAAAATCGTCATATACATAGATGTATTTTCCATCTGTCTTTGCTATGTCCGCTTCGCCAACGCCCTCAGTTCTAACATTGGTATCTGTAAAGCTAGGAGTCGTGCCTGTTGTGCCAAGCTCAGCATCACCACTTTTGGTACTATTGGAATACTGTCTGGCTGCTTCAGTTGATTCAGCTGCCATATCACTCTCTTCCATAACCTCATATTCTTCTATTACATCTATCTGTCTTTCTGAGTATTCCTTATAAGCCTTAAGACGTCTGTATGCCTTCTTATAATTCTCTGTTGAATTATTTTCCTTGCTGTTTTCATCCTCTGTTACAGCAAGTCCCTGAGACGAATCACTTGACTTAGAGGAAGCTCTGTTAAACATAAAGTATGCGCCCACACCTGCTGCAAGTAACACTGATGCAGCGATAGCCATCGGAATG
>CACYJP010000187.1 GCA_902774725.1 uncultured Lachnospiraceae bacterium | reverse complement strand
AAAAAACAAGATGATATGAGACATGATCTTCAAGCAAAGTATCCGGAGTATGCAAGTAAGGTAAAGTTTTATATAGGAGATGTTCGTGATCCTCGTTCTGTTGCAGATGCAATGCCGGGAGTTGATTATATTTTTCATGCGGCGGCATTAAAGCAGGTTCCTTCATGTGAATTTTTTCCTATGCAGGCGGTTAAAACCAATGTTGAGGGTACTGATAATGTGCTTCATGCAGCTATTGATGCGGGGGTAAAGAGAGTTGTTTGTCTTTCGACTGACAAAGCTGCATATCCTATTAATGCTATGGGTATATCAAAGGCTATGATGGAACATGTTATTTATGCCAATGCGCGTGTTGCTGCGGAGCGTGGTGGAACTGTTATTTGTTGTACACGTTATGGAAACGTTATGTGTTCTCGTGGTTCAGTTATTCCTCTTTTCATTGATCAGATAAAAGCCGGTAATCCTATTACTATAACTAATCCTGCTATGACTAGATTCCTTATGAATCTTGATGAAGCTGTTGAACTTGTTCGGTTTGCATTTAATCATGCTAATCCAGGAGATTTATTTATTCAGAAAGCTGATGCATCAACTATCGGTGATCTTGCTAAGGGAGTTCAAAAACTATTTGGAGATACCGGAACGCATATAATTGGGACAAGACATGGTGAAAAGCTTTATGAGACACTTATGACTAGAGAAGAAAGACTGAGATCTGAAGATATGGGACAGTATTTCAGAGTGGCAGCAGATAATAGAGATCTCAATTATGATAAGTATTTTGTAAAGGGTGAAGTTGAAACAGAGGCTGAAGAATCATACACTAGTCATAATACGACATTGCTTGATGTAGATGGTGTGGTAGAGAAGATTATGACGACGGATTATGTGAGGGAAGCTTTAGCAGAGAAGAAGTAAAGAAGGAGATCATGCCAATGGTTGAATGGAAGAATAACGGCAAAATAAAATTAATGATCATCGTTGGTACTCGTCCTGAGATAATTCGTCTTGCTGCAGTTATCAAGAAGTGTCGTAAGTATTTCGATACCATCTTAGCTCATACAGGACAGAATTATGATTATAACCTTAATGGGGTTTTCTTTAAGGATTTGGAACTGGATGATCCGGAAGTATATATGGATGCAGTTGGTTCTGATTTGGGTGAGACTATGGGAAATATTATTGCTAAGTCTTATCAGCTTATGGTTGAGTTAAAACCTGATGCTGTTCTTGTACTTGGTGATACTAATTCCTGTCTCTCAGTTATTGGAGCTAAGAGACTTCATATCCCTATCTTCCATATGGAAGCAGGTAACCGTTGTAAGGATGAGTGCCTTCCAGAAGAGACAAATCGTCGTATAGTAGATATCATATCTGATGTGAATCTTGCTTATTCTGAGCATGCACGTAGATATCTTGCAGATTGTGGACTTCCGAAGGAGAGAACTTATGTTACTGGTTCTCCTATGGCAGAAGTGCTTCGTATGAATCTAGATAAGATCCAGGCTTCGGATGTTCATTCAAAGCTGGGACTTGAGAAAGGGAAGTACATTTTGCTTTCTGCTCACAGAGAAGAGAACATAGATACAGAGAAGAACTTCCTGTCACTTTTTAATGCTATCAATCAGATGGCGGAGAAGTATGATATGCCGATACTATATTCATGCCATCCACGTTCACGTAAGAGACTTGAGCAGATGGAGGCAGATGGTAAGTTCAAGCTGGATAGCAGAGTTATACAGCATGAGCCTTTAGGATTCCATGATTATAACTGTTTGCAGATGAATGCATTTGTGGTTGTATCTGATTCCGGAACGCTTCCGGAGGAGAGCAGCTTCTTTATATCTGTTGGAACCCCTTTCCCGGCTGTTTGTATCAGAACATCTACTGAGCGTCCGGAGGCTTTGGATAAAGGCTGCTTCATACTTTCAGGTATAGATACCGTTGGACTCCTGCAGGCCGTGGATACAGCTGTTGAGATGGTTAAGAATGGTGATAATGGCATACCTGTACCGGATTATGTGGATGAGAATGTGTCAGATAAGGTTGTGAAGATCATCCAGTCTTATGTGGGTGTAGTAAATAAGATGGTGTGGAGAAAAGACGTTTAAGGTGGCTGACTTATGAATATACTTGTTACAGGTGCAAAGGGCATGGTTGGAACGGCCCTTGTAAACAATTTAAAAAACATAAGAGATAATAAGAATCAGACTCGTCCCGGAATTGTAATCGATGAGATATACGAATACGATATCGATTCGAGTATAGAGGAGCTTGACGATTACTGCAGTAAGGCTGATTTTGTGTTCAACCTTGCAGGAGTTAACAGACCAGAGAATCCGGAGGATTTTATGAACGGAAACTTCGGATTTGCGTCGACGCTGCTTAGTACTTTGGACAAACATGGTAGCAAAGCTCCGGTAATGCTTTCGTCATCTATTCAGGCTACCTTGTCCGGTCGTTTCGGTGACTCTGAATACGGACGCAGTAAGAAGGCGGGAGAAGAGCTGTTCTTCAAGTACGGTGAAACAAATGGTGTGAAAGTTGCCGTTTATCGCTTCCCGAACCTGATGGGACACTCCAGGCCGAAATATAATTCGGCTGTATCTACATTTTGCTGGGCTGTTGCTAATG
>CACYJP010000186.1 GCA_902774725.1 uncultured Lachnospiraceae bacterium | reverse complement strand
GGGTATTTATCGGGGTTATAACATAAAGATGATCAGGACGTTCAGTCGCTCCCTTGGCGTTAAGTTACTATGCTTAATCGCTGGTGAGCGGCTGTTTGCTATGATGATTCGTATTCCTCAAATGTGAGGGAAATAAGAATGTACTACAGAATTATAAGGAGGTAAGGTATTATGGCGTTGATAAAATGTCCAGAATGTGGAAGAGAAGGGGTATCGGATAAGGCAAAATCCTGTCCGACATGTGGATTTCCATTATCTGAATCATCGCAAGGGACACCAATGATAGCCCCAGTATATAAGGAAAGTTTTTTAAGTGATAAAGATAAGTCCCCATTAATACTCTTATTAATCATTAGTGGACTTATGTTTATAAGAATGATATCCATACTTGTGGTAACATCCGGTGAAAAAGAAAAGTTGGAAGCTTTGGTGCTTCCTTCAGCAATAGAATACATAACAACTGTAGAACAATCAGACACAATTAGTAAGGAATCGTTGCATAATGATATGTGGGAAATATATGAAAAAGGAGGAGTTGAAAAAGTAGCAGAACAAATAAAAAATGATACACCTTATTCTGAAATAATCATTGCCCGAATAGGCGCATATATATGCTTTTTAATAATAATTGCTGCCTTTGCTATAGACACGTTTGTACTAAAACATTGGAATAGAAAGACATTCATAGGTACACATTTATTCATTGCATGTATATTAATATTTGATATTATTATTTCATCGGTAATTCTAAGCTGGATAGACAAGAATAGTATACTTATGGACTCTTATACAAAAGATATAGGATTAGATAGTTCTCTTACGTCACCGGAAATTATTGGGATTATCCTATCAATAATTGTCGTGATTGCATTTTTTGCCATAGCAAGATTTACTAAAAAACGAATAGATTATTAATGCTCAAAAAAAATACAAACCATACGGGGTGAATAACATGATAAAAAAGAAACTGATCTTATCCTTATCCCTTCTGCTTCTTGCCGGATCCATAGCAGGATGCGGAAAAGAAAAGGAAGCAGAAACAACAGAGGCTACTACAGCTATAGCCACTGAAGCAGAAACCGAGACGGAAACAGAAGCTACTACAGAAGAACAAAATGAAGCTGAAAAACTTGGTTATGATAAAACGTTTCTTCATGAAACGGATTTTGGTGGCAAATATGCAATTCCTGAGAAATTCGTAAAAACAAACGAAGAAAGCGTTGAGACAGGACTCTGGTACGAGTTTACAGATAAAGATACGGGAATAGTTCTGGAAACATGGGAGGATCCGAGACGTACAAGAAGAACAGACTATTTTGCTGCCACCAGAGATAGTATAAAACAATACGATTACAATACTATAAAGGATGAGGAAGACAAAATAGTTTATACTGGCTATGACAAAGACTTAAACTATTTTATTGAAATCGATACACTATATGATAATGTCTATCATTATATTACTCTGACATGTCCTGAGGATAAAAAAGACCTCTGCACTCAGATAGCAGATATAGTTGATTCAAAGACTGAATACATCTCAGTTCCAGAGGTTTCCGGCAGATTGCCACTACTTCTATATGGAGGTTGGTATTCAATTAGTGATGAAGAGATAGCTTCATTTACAGATGAGGAAGTAAAAGAGGCTATAAATGAAATGTATGCCTATAAAGGACTTGCCTTTGAAGAGCAGGATCTTCTTGAATACTACAAGGGATACGGCTGGTATAATCCAACTGTAGCTCCTAAAGACTTTTCTGAATCCAAGTTCAGTGATACTGAGAAGGAAAACCTTAAAAAGCTTAAGGCCAGAGTGGACTATACACCTAGTGGTGTTCCAAGTGGCACAACAGAAGAGTATACTCCGGCAGTGGCAGGAGAGAGATTTGAGATGGTCAGAGGTGGAAGCTACTTTGTTCCCGAAGGCTTTGATAATATTACCCAAGAAACATATGCTGTTCGCTATGTACAGGAGTGGCAGAATTATTCACTGGATATGTATATCACAGTTACTAACTGTATGCAGCATGATATCCCTATAACACTCGATGAAGAATACGCTTCCGCATCAAGTCAATCTGACAATAGAGAATTATCACTTGATAAGAAAGAAGCAGATGGTTATATTTTATCCGGAACGTATTTAGATACCCAGAGGATTTTCTATCAAAAAGTGAAAAATGTTGAAGACAGATACGTTAGTTTTTATATCGAATACCCTGCCTCTAACGCTGATACCTGTAACAAAATATTAGAAGATTTTGTTGCGAATTTCGACTATTACAACTAAATATTTTTAACTCTGTCATATTTATAGACCAAACATTCTGCGATAATTAACACAAGTAAAACACAAGCACACCACACACACCAACCAATCATTAATTATCACAGGAGGTAAATACTATGAAGAAGATCTACTTTACGATCACAGGAATGCAGTTCAGATATGGAAGTGACTTCCTTGAGCGAGGCGACATAGTGAGTCTCGTCAAGGAGCCGGATAACAAGTATGATAAAGAAGCAATCCGCGTCGAGATGGAGGGCCTTGACCTTATAGGTTACGTAGCTAATAGCATACATACAGTTATCGGAGAGAGCTACAGTGCAGGAAGGATTTATGACCGCATCAAGGAGGACTCTACAGGCAAGGTTATATACATATTCGATGATTCAGCACTTTGCGAGCTGCAGATAAAGTAAACCGATAAGGACGCCTTTATAAATGTACCATTTTGTGGTAAAATAAGAACGTATTTTGGGGGTATTTATCGGGGTTATAACATAAAGATGATCAGGACGTTCAGTCGCTCCCTTGGCGTTAAGTTACTATGCTTAATCGCTGGTGAGCGGCTGTTTGC
>CACYJP010000185.1 GCA_902774725.1 uncultured Lachnospiraceae bacterium | reverse complement strand
TGATTACTTGCTCAGAGCTGTTGGTATGAGTCCGGGAATCTTCCAGAATATTCATAAGAGATATTATAATGTCGAGGATCCGGAGAATAATTCCGAGTATGATGACAAGCTTCTCGATACTCAGTACGATGTTCTTTATGGAAATAAGTATCTGTACAACTATATACCTGAGTATAAGGCTCAGGATATGAAGCTTGGTATATATGATATAACGATAGATTCTGCTACTTATAATCCTAATAATGGTAGTCTGACCATTAAGGGACAAAACTTTACTGAGTTTTCACATGTTCTCATAAATGATAAGAGAATGGATACTCTTTGTATTGACGAAAATACCCTGGTCGTCACTAAAGAGGAGCTGGATGAAGAGCCTGAAAAGGGTTCGGAAATTTGTGTTGCTCAGATAGATAAGGATAAGCACGAGCTGTCCAGAACATTTAGTTTATGCTATTAGGAGAGAGAAAAAATTATGGTAAGAGAAGACATTAGAAATGTTGCCATTATCGCGCATGTTGATCATGGTAAGACAACACTGGTTGATGGCCTTTTAAGACAGAGTGGTGTGTTCCGTGAGAATCAGGAAGTTGCTGAAAGAGTAATGGATTCAAACGATATCGAGAGGGAGAGAGGAATCACCATTCTTTCTAAGAATACAGCAGTTTCATATAATGGTATAAAAATCAACATCATTGACACACCGGGACATGCAGATTTCGGAGGAGAGGTCGAGCGAGTTCTGAAGATGGTTAATGGTGTTATTTTGGTAGTAGATGCATTTGAAGGACCTATGCCTCAGACTAGATTCGTTCTTCAGAAGGCACTCGCTCTTGATCTTTCAGTTATTGTCTGTGTAAATAAGATAGACAGACCTGACGCAAGACCGGAGGCTGTAGAGGAAGAAGTGCTTGAACTGCTTCTTGATCTTGATGCAAATGAAGCTCAGCTTGACTGTCCTTTTGTTTATGCAAGTGCACGTGAAGGCGTTGCTTCTTATAAGGCTGATGAAAAGGGAACAGATATGAAGCCTCTTTTTGAGACTATTATTAATTCTATCCCTGCACCAGAGGGTGATCCTGACAGAGGAACTCAGATGCTTATAAGTACAATTGATTATAATGAGTATACAGGTCGTATCGGAGTTGGAAAGATAGATAATGGTTCACTCAAGGTTAATCAGGAAGCTCTTATAGTTAATCATCATGATCCATCCAGAAAAGAAAAGGTTAAGATTACCAAGCTTTATGAGTATGATGGACTTTCAAAGGTCGATGTTGATGAGGCAACAGTTGGTTCTATAGTTGCTGTATCAGGTATAGCTGATCTTAAAATAGGTGATACTATCTGTGCGATTGATGAGCCTGATGCTATTCCTTTCCAGAAGATCACTGAACCTACAATATCTATGAATTTTATGGTAAATGATTCTCCGCTTGCAGGTAAGGAAGGTAAGTTCGTTACCAGCCGTCAGCTCAGAGACAGACTTTATCGTGAATTAAATACAGATGTTTCACTTAGAGTTGAAGATACACAGTCTACAGACTGCTTTAAGGTTTCAGGACGTGGAGAACTTCATCTTTCAGTGCTTATAGAGAATATGCGTCGTGAAGGTTATGAATTTGCCGTAAGTAAGGCTGAGGTAATCTTCAAAGAGGATGAGAGAGGTAAGAAGCTCGAGCCTTTTGAAATGGCAGTAGTTGATGTTCCTGAGGAGTTTTCCGGAACAGTTATCAATATGATGAGTATCAGAAAGGGTGAGCTTTCAGGTATGGCTCCTATAAATGGAGGAACCAGACTTGAGTTCAGAATTCCTGCACGTGGTCTTATAGGCTTCAGAGGAGAGTTCCTTACAGCTACAAAGGGTAATGGTGTTATAAATACTATCTTTGATGGCTATGATACTTATAAGGGCGATATGAGTTATAGATCGAACGGAAGTCTTATCGCTTTTGAGGCCGGTACATCTGTAACCTATGGACTTTTCAATGCACAGGAAAGAGGAACCTTGTTCATAGGTCCGGGAGTTGAAGTGTATGGCGGTATGGTCGTAGGTGAGACCGGTAGAACAGAAGATATCGAAGTAAATATATGTAAGACAAAGCATCTGACAAATACTCGTTCTTCAGGAGCTGACGAAGCATTAAAGCTTGTTCCTCCTAAGCAGATGTCTCTTGAACAGTGTCTTGATTTCCTTGATACAGATGAGCTGCTTGAGATAACTCCTGAGAATCTCAGAATAAGAAAGAAGATTCTTGATTCGAGAATGAGAATGAGAGCAAACAGACAGTTACAGAGCTAACAGACAGCTCTGTGTTAGCAGATAGTTGCTGAGTGTAATAAATCGGGCTGGGGGCCCGTAACCGATAAGGAGAGGTATAAAAATGAGAAATCTTACAATGCTTATGGACTTTTATGAACTGACTATGGCAAACGGTTACTTTGTTACAGGTAATAAAGACAAGATTGCTGTATTTGATATGTTTTACAGAAACAATCCGGATGGCGGCGGTTTTGTTATAAGTGCAGGCCTGGAAATGCTTATTGATTACGTTCAGAATCTTAAGTTTACTGATGATGATATAGCTTACTTAAGAGGAAGAGGTATGTTTGATGAGGGATTTCTTGATTATCTCAAGAATTTCAAATTTACAGGAACCATCGAGGCTGTTCCTGAGGGAACTATTGTTTACCCTAACATTCCTATTGTTACAGTTACAGCACCTATCATTGAGGCTCAGATAGTTGAAACCATGCTTCTTATCTGCATCAACTTCCAGTCTCTTATTGCTACAAAAGCTAACCGTATTGCAAGAGCAGCGGGTGATGCTGTAGTTATGGAGTTTGGTGCAAGACGTGCTCAGGGACCGGATGCTGCAGTAGCGGGGATCCGCGCAGTATTTTTTGTTGTAGCGGAGAGCTCTTCCCGGCTGCAT
>CACYJP010000184.1 GCA_902774725.1 uncultured Lachnospiraceae bacterium | reverse complement strand
GACCTACACTTTTCTGATTAAGATATACTTCAATTTTCATTGTTCGATACCGCTTGCATCATTGCCTTCCAAAAGAGCTGTCCTTCATTCATGACACCCATAACCCTGAAATCAGCAGATGACGGATCTATCTCATCATCAATGTACTTTATCTCTGACTGCTTCCAGATAAGAGTGCCAGTCCTGAATGGATATTGTCCTCTTTTATAAGTCATCTTAGCATCAGCCATATTCTGCGTTCCAAATGCCTGTAATTCGTTTTCTGTAAGCTGTCCTGAGATTGAGTTAAAAAACAATATAGGCTCAGAATATTTATCCTTAAATTCACCCGTTTCAACAGGTATTCGCTCTCCGGCATGGATTCTATATATAATATTCCCATTATCATCCCGCTCATAGATAGGCTCTTTCCCTATAAGAAGTGCATAATACATACGCTGCTTTATTCGTCTTGCAACTCTCATAAGCCCTCCTTATCTTGAGATAGGATAAACTCCGTTAAACAGACTATCTCGCTTGATGTACTCGATTCTTGTGCCATCAGCACTATAAATAGACTGTCCTTCAGCTCCTACCTTGTTGTAGTCATATCTTGCTACTGCCTCTATGTTGGTATAATAATTTAGCATATCATTCTCAACCCATGCTTCGGCATAGTGACTAGGATAATTTCTCGCCCGTTTGACATCACGATATGCTCCATCGACTTTTAGCCTTAAAAGAGTTTCATTTACTTTGTCAGATTGAGAATCATCTGCATTTATCTCCGCTTTTAAGTTTTCAAAAATCTCATCAAGCATCTCATTCTTTGTCATAATCACAACCCCAGTTTTGCAATAAGATCATTTCTTATATCAACAGCTTCCCTATCCTTAACATCAACATCATTCTGCTTAGCTAAAGATTTAAGCTTCATATACGGCATTTTCATAATATCTTCCGCTGTATATTCTTTAGCTTCCTCAACCTTCTTCTCTTTCTTAACGCTTGTGTTTGTCACGCGCTTAATAAGAGGTACTCTCTGAAAGTTATTTCCACTAAGCAGGTCCTTGATACGCGCATCCGAAACGGTAAGCCCATCACGAGGGTAAGTATCACCCTCGCGATAAGCATAATCGTTATCCTGCGCATCAGTAAAATACCTAATTACTTCATACTGCATACGCACCTCTCCCATTCTTATCAAGCACTAGCTGATACAGTAACAGCAACAGTCTTTGTTACGCCACCTGCTGTGCATGTAACGTTAGCTGTACCTGCTGCAACACCTGTGATAACAACATCTGCATTGCTAAGACCTGCGGAAACTGTAACAACAGTATCATCAGCAGAAGCCCATGTGTAAGCTGTACCTGCGGGTGCAACCTTAGCATGGATAGTATCAAGACCGCCAACAGGAATTGTGATCGTATCAACATCAGTTGTGATTGTAGGTGTGATAGAACCACCGATCGTACCAACAACAACACCGTCGATTCTCTCAGCAAACAAAACGATACCAGAAACAACAGTATCCTTTGCTGTCATGTTGTCGTAATCAGAAGTCTCATGGATACCGATATATCCAAGCTCATCAGATGTGAACTGGAATACCTCTCCAAGATCAGCACCGTTTACAGGGATGTAGTACAAAACAAGGTTCTCTTTTGCTGTACCATAGATTGTTCCCTTGGGAATATTGGAATTAAGGATAACTGTTCCAAGTCCAAGGAAGTTCTCGATATAAGACATACCGAAAGCTGTCTGCAATGTGATCTGAGCTGTTCCAAGGTAATCAGCAACATCAAGAGGGTTCATGAAGTATACAGCTGCAATCTCTGTATCCTCATAAAGAACCTGAAGCTGTCCCCAGATAGCTGCAAGTGTTGACTGGAAAGTTGTTCCTGCTGCAAGACCTGTGCCCTGTGACAAGAAGTTGAAGAAATACTTCTTGATACCCTTCTGAGCGTCCTTGAGCATCTCATCTGTGGTCATTGTTACAGCCTGATCGTAACCCTTCTCGATAATAGCCTCAGCGGATGTAGCCTTTCTCCATTTCTTGAAAGGAATCTCACCGAAGTTAACAGGTACAGTCTTGTAGTGGCTAAGAGGAATAAGATCACCCTCAGCAACAAGTCCGTCCTGAAGAGTTCCGGTTGCTTTGTAAGCCTTAAGATAAGTTCCGGCTGCCTTTGGAATAGTTCTTGTTACTCCAAGAGCCTCAACGAGTTTCTTGATACTATCGGTAAAACGATAGACGAAATCGACTTCTCTTGCTCTAGCAAGATCGGCTTTTTTAATTAGATTTTTTTCAGCTGGCATCTTTTATTCTCCTTTGTTTTTTTGATCAAACAAAGAAAGATGCTTAGCAATCATCCTGGTACGTTCATCTCTGTCCTGAATTGCTAAAATCTCTTCCTTTGTCATAGAAGAATCCTCATCATCGCCAACGTTTACTCTTGGGCGTGATGCTTTCCATTCAGCTTCCTTTGCTTTGATAAGAGACTGCGTATGCTGTTTCTGAACATCCGCAAGGGCATCCATGTCACCCTCGATTTCTGCTTTTGCAGCTTTAGTCGCAAGATCATCAGTCATGCCTTGAAGCCTATAACGCTTAAGTGCTTCGTTCTCGGCTTTGTACTGCTCAAGTTCTTTTACATGAGCTTCATATTCCTCTTTAGCCTGTGCATCCTGCTCTGCTTTCAGTTCATCTTCAGACATCTTTGCTCTAAGCTGTTTAGAAATCTCACCACTTTTCTTAAGTGCCGCGTCCCTTTCTGCCTTTAACTTTTTTGCTTCCGCTTTAGCTGCCGCAATCTCACTTAACGCATCCTCATAACTCTTGGATGGTTCGCCCTCATCAGGTTCAGGCTTTGTTTCTCCGTTGTCCGTCGAACCGGAGCTTTCGCCTGCGCCCTCAGCCACATCCTCGGCAAAAAACTGTAAGTTAATAGGCAACAAT
>CACYJP010000183.1 GCA_902774725.1 uncultured Lachnospiraceae bacterium | reverse complement strand
TTTATCGGAAAAGGTTATGAGAAAAAAGAAATAGTTAAATTATTATACGATTGTATAGAAGACTAATATGGTTCAGCATTTCATATAACGTGAAATGCTGAATTTTTTATGAACAATATAGTTTGATTGTTTTTAATTCACCGGTATGATGATAAAATTATCTATGTGCAGCTTTATTCATAAGGTATGGAGGCGTTATGGAGATAAATATCAATATCAAAAATATGGGTAAGAAAGGAAGAAGGATACAACCGGTTCCTTTTGAGTATGAGAAAATACCATCGACAGCAGAAGAATTGATAGAAGAAACTGTCAAAATAATGGTGAATAATTTTATAAATAGGCAGAAATGGTCAGAGGAAGGACATGTTCCGGATCCGTTAACGGAAGAACGAATAAAGTCCATGGCCGAGATAGGTAAAGTTGCATTTGGATATGTCTATAATGATAAAAAACCTGATATGAAGAAAGCGGTTGATACAGCTCTTCTTGCATATGAAGATGGAATGGTAAGATTATTTATTAATGGGGAAGATGTGGAATTTAGGAAAGAAGGAACGTCTGTAAGTCTCAGTGAAGGGGATGAAGTAACATTTGTCAGGCTTGCCATGCTGGCGGGCAGGATTTGGTAAGTATATTTTGGCGTTGCATACTTATTTTGCAAAAATGTGAGGTTAAGTATGTTAAAGCAGAAAGAAGGGGATAAAAGATATGACAGAAGATGAACGTAGAAATATCGGATATGCAGTGAGTGAAAAATTTCAGAAAGAGGATAAGAAAATAGAATCCAAGTTTTCGAAAGATCTTTATGAATTTTTGCATGGAGGAATTCGTAGATATGAAGTTGATGGCAAATATGTCATTAATAAGCTTGGAAAAGAACTAAAAGAACATCTTGTTGAAGGCGGTAAACCTTCGGATTATTTCAAGAAGAATGTTAAAGAACTTACAGGATATATTGATAAGGATCTGATTCCATATATGTATAAATCCATGGACTCAGTTGATGATTGGCAGCTTAATTGGAACTCATATTACAGACAGTCATTTAGAAATAAGGGAGTATACTCGGATTATTTCGTAAGACTTTCAGAAATCGTAGAATTTTACAGATTTGTGACCAATATAATGAATTATGACGCGGGGAAGAAGTATAGCCTTGCGGAAATCATCACACAGAATGTATCTGAAAATCTTGGAATCTATCTGAAGAATTATGAATGGGAAAGAAAAAAGGTTTTATATTACCTGGCGGCTCTTCTGGACGAAGAGAATCCGGAAGTAGAAGATGCTATAGAAGGCATATTCTATAGGGATGAGGGGATAATGGATGTTTCCTATATCCGTGCCATGGTAATGAGCCATAACAAGAAAATATATGAGATCCTTGGAAAGACTCTTCTTGCTGCAAAGCTTTCGGAGGGACTTCGTCAGGCTATCTGTGAGAATATAGATTTTGGTACGGCGGACGCATTTAAATACATGCTTTCCATAATAAATGATAATAATCTGATAAGATTTGCTTCTGTAAAAAGAGCAATCATGACATTTACAGGGCTTGGAGCTTATGATACTAAAGATGTGGACAGAGTAACGGCTAAGGAACTCGGTCTGATCGTTGATGCCTTAAATGATGATAAGGTCATAGAGGAATACCTGAAGACTGAGGATTCCATGAAGATATATATCGGACTCTGGGCTTCAGGCAGTGTTAATATTACTAACTCTTTTGAAAGAGCATATAAGCTATGTATGGAAGGTACAGATCACCAGAGAAAGACTGCATGCTTCTTCTTGAAGAATATAGAATATCGTAGAAGCCTTCAGAATTATTCAAAAGAAATAGTTAAGAAGTTCAAAGAGGATAAAGAGACACTTGCTCTTATATTCAGTAGATTCATGGGTGGCACCGGAGCTGCGATAAATAGTACGATTTATCCGGGAAACAGCAGTCGATTTAATTGTAGAGATGAATATAAGAAGAAGGTTTATGCTGATTATACGGAGTATTTCGAGAGTGAGCAGGAATGCCGCGAGTTTTACGATCTGTTAAAGGGATGGTTGGATGAGATTCCAAAGAAAGGATATAGCTTTGAACCATCTGTATTTCCTTGGAATAAGGCAGAACTTAAGCGTAGTGATATAGCAGTACGTATGATATTCTGTGCCAGCGCGTTAAAAGATAAGGAACTTATCATACAGTCGACTGAGCTGATCAAAGATGTTACAAGTGGATGGGATGGTAATCGTACGGATGCACTTGAACTCCTTCTTAGAGAGCCTGATTGTCCTGAACTGCTTAAGGCGTTAACTAAGGAAGTGTCAAATGCAGATACTGATGCAAGAAATTATGCGTATATGCTTCTGAAACAAGAACTGGAAGCTGACAGAACCGCTCTGGGTGGAAAAATGGCGACTAAGGCCGGAAAGCTGCCTGAGTTTTGCTACGACATTTTAGAGGATCAGCTCCGTTCTAAGAGAGAGGATATAAGATCTCATGTTATAGAACTGCTTTCAAGTCGTGGTCCGGAAGAAAAGCTGGAAATGCTGGAGCGACTCTTTAAGGATGGCAAGGAAGAGAAGGTAACGGCAGGCCTTGATATCATAATGCAGCTTAAAAAGGATGATGATGTTATATTTTCAGCTGCTGCAGAGAAGATAAAACTTATAGAGAAACCGACGACAAAGGAAAGTATTCTTATAAATGAGATTCAGCAACAGATGTATATGAATTTGGAGATCTTACCACATATCCACAATCATATATAAGCGACAATCTCATTCTTGATCCAAATGGAACAGAATCTGGTTCAGATATTGTTAAGGTTCTGACTAAGGGAGATATATTAAATGACAGTGAAAAGGCTGCTGTTAAGAAGGTTAAATCATCAGGCGATATAAAAGAGAAGCGACTTTTAGAATTAGTTGAAAAACTTAGTCAGCTTATTGATGATAATAAGGATAGAGAATATCAAGGCTGGGATGGACCACAGCTTCTTGGTAATGGCCTTGGAAGAGAATATATTAATGGTAAGTATGGAAATTATCCATTCTTAGATCTTTGGGATGATTTTAAGGAAAAGAATAAGATAACAGACAGAGAGATTGAGGCTCTCTGTACTTGTTTGGAAGAACGTAGATATAAAGGAGATATAAAGGGATATAAAGAATTCTTCAATCCAATGTTAGACAGAATGTTTGGTCTATATTTGGATGGTAAAAAGCTGGATAAGTTTAAGTATCTGGGACAGATAGGTAGTGTTTTTGGATATTATTTCGGTAAAACTGAGATAAGAAAAAACAGGAAATACTACTCAGCTGCAGCTGCTCTTTATCTGCTCAGTTGTAAGGACGAGCTTATATATAAGTATAAAGCTGAGCAATTCATAGATGAGTGGAGAAGAAGTGGAAAGGATAAAAATGAGACATTTTTGAGGCATATTCTTCTTCATGATCCAATTAAAACTGTGATGATCGGTATCAGAGAAGATATCAGGAATTTCCCTATAAATCATATCTTTATGGATAAGATATACCTTCCTGCGCTTGAGGATGGTTCTCTGGAAACAACCATTTACGGAGGAAGAAGCTATAGCTATGAGCCGCTGCAGTCTATAGATTTTATAAAAGCAGCCGCAGCTGGAGTCATAAGTAAAGATTATATGTATAAGATGCTTCTTAGTGATAGATATATTGCAGATTCTATGAGAACTATTTCCTCGGTCATAAGATTTGTAAGAGAAGCCAGTATGAATGTTGCAACCAGGAACAGAACTTATTCATGGCATACGCATGAACAGCGTAGTATGGTTCAAGATCTCCTGGATATTGATCTCAAAAAACAGTCGGTGGAAGACTTAAATGAAAAGCAGCAGAAGACCATGGAAATTGTGGACGAAGCTTATAAGAATATAAGTGACCTTATACTCGGAACTGAGCTTGTACGTGGAGATACTGAGACAGAGTATTCCAAGTATATATATAATCTATCAAGAGTATATGGCGTAGAATACCTGGTAAGAATTCTGTCTGCTCTTGGAAAAGATACACTGGACAGAAATACATATCATTATACAGGCTACTGCTATAATAATGTATCTAAGAAGGAAAGCCTGTCACACCTTCTATCAGTTTGTATTCCGGATCCTAAGGATGGAACAGTGGAAGAACAGACTAAGAAGCTTAAGAAACTTGTGAAAGAAACTGACATTGGTGAATCCCGTCTTATTGAGGCAGGTCTTTTCAGTCCTGAATGGCTTCCTATCATAGGACAGTACCTTGGATGGGAAGGTTTCACATCCGGATGTTATTACTTCATGGCGCACATGAATGAGAACTTTGATGATAAGAGAAAGGCTGTTATAGCTAAGTATACACCGCTTACTCCAGAAGAACTAAATACCGGTGCATTTGATGTAGACTGGTTTAAAGAAGTATATGAGAAGCTTGGAAAGAAGAGATTCGATGCTATATATAAGGCTGCAAAGTATATTTCCGATGGTGCAAAACATTCCAGAGCCAGAAAGTATGCAGATGCTGCAAGAGGTGAAATGGATGCTGAGAAAACGGTTGCAGAGATAGAATCTAAGCGTAATAAAGACTTACTTATGGCTTATGCTCTTATTCCGGGTAAGAAGGATGAAACTGTGAAGAAGTATCAGTTTATTCAGAAATTCCTGAAGAGTTCTAAACAGTTTGGTGCCCAGAGAAGAGCCAGCGAGAAGGCGGCATCTGAAATGGCTGTAAAGAATCTTGCTAAGGTTGAAGGCTATGATGATGAAACAAGATTTATCCTTAAGATGGAAAGGGAAATTTCGTCAGAGCTTATGGGCTTCCTTGAGCCACATGAAGTAGGCGAATATGCAGTATGGCTTGAACCTGATGATTCAGGTAAGGTGGCACTAAATGTGGAAAAGGCCGGCAAAAAGCTTAAGTCAGTTCCTGCTTCCCTTAAGAAGGATGAATATATAATTGATATAGGTGAGGCAAAGAAGACCTTTACCGAGCAGTATAGAAGAACTAAGCTCATGATGGAAGAATCCATGGAGGGCGAAAATGAGTACTATGTCTCTGAGATACTGGATATGGCTAAAGATCCTGTAATAGGTAAGCTTGTTGGAAGACTGCTCTTTAAGAAGGGAGACTTCTTTGGATTCCCTGAAGATATTGAGGCAGAAGGCTTTAAGGGTACAGATACAGTGATCGTGGCACATCCTTATCATTTATATGATGCAGGAAGATGGCACGAGTTCCAGAAGTTATGTTTCGATAGACAGATCAAGCAGCCATTTAAACAGATCTTCAGAGAACTTTATGTCATGACTGATGAGGAGAAGAATCTGACAGAAAGTAGAAGATATGCAGGCAATCAGATTAATCCAAAGCAGACTGTCGGTGCACTTCGTAATAGAAGATGGATTGCTGACGAGGAGAACGGACTTCAGAAGATTTATTATAAAGAGAATATCATTGCAACTATTTATGCGCTTGCAGATTGGTTCTCTCCAAGTGATATAGAGGCTCCGACTCTTGAGTGGGTTGCTTTCTACGATAGAAAGACATTTGAAAGAAAGCCTATATGTGAGATTCCGGATATCATTTTCTCAGAGGTAATGAGAGATGTGGATCTTGCAGTAAGTGTGGCTCATGCCGGACA
>CACYJP010000182.1 GCA_902774725.1 uncultured Lachnospiraceae bacterium | reverse complement strand
AGTTGTAACTGTAGCTGCCAGCCCAAGAAGCGAAGGTAAAACATATGAGGAAGCAGTAGAAGGAAGATGGAAGATGGATACACCAATTCCTGAAGCTGTAAAGGGGCTTAAATTATATAATGTAAATGAAGTTGAGAAAGTTGCTTCAACAGTAGATTTTGTTTTTAGTGCAGTAGATATGACTAAGGATGAGATCAAGGCAATCGAGGAAGCTTATGCTAAGACTGAGACTCCGGTTGTTTCAAACAACAGCGCCCACAGATGGACACCTGACGTACCTATGGTTGTTCCTGAACTTAACCCTGAGCATTATGAAGTAATCAAATATCAGAAGGAAAGACTCGGAACAAAGAGAGGATTTATCGCTGTTAAGCCTAACTGCTCAATCCAGAGTTATGCACCTGCACTCTTCGCACTTAAAGAGTTTGAGCCAAAGGAAGTAGTTGTTTCTACATATCAGGCTATTTCAGGTGCAGGTAAGACTTTCAAGGATTGGCCGGAAATGGTTGGAAATATCATTCCATATATCGGTGGTGAAGAAGAGAAGAGTGAGCAGGAGCCACTTAGAATCTGGGGTAAGGTTGAAGACGGAGTTATCAAGAAGTGTGAGAACGGACCAAAGATCACAAGTCAGTGTATAAGAGTTCCTGTTCTTAACGGACATACAGCTACTGTATTTGTTAACTTTGGAAAGAAGCCTACAAAGGAAGAAATCATCGACAGATGGGTTAACTTCAGCGGAGAACCACAGAAGCTTAATCTTCCTTCAGCTCCAAAGCAGTTCATCCAGTATCTTGAGGAAGATAACAGACCTCAGGTTTCACTTGATGTTGACTATGAGAATGGAATGGGTGTTTCTATGGGACGTCTCAGAGAAGATACACTTTTTGATTATAAGTTTGTTGGACTTTCACACAATACTCTTAGGGGTGCTGCAGGTGGTGCGGTATTATCAGCAGAATTACTTTGTGCAAAAGACTATATCCAAAAGAAATAGTTTATGCTATAATATCTTTCGGCTGTGCCATCAAAGAATATTATTAGATGTATTTAATATATAAGAGCATTCTATAGAGGGAGGTAAAGTCGATGAAGAAACTAGTTTTAGTTACTTCTCCGCCGGCTTGTGGAAAGACATTTATTTCAAAAAAACTTGCTAAGGCTTTAACTAACTGTGTCTATCTTGACAAAGACACATTGATCGTACTTTCCAAGCAGATTTTTAAGGTTGCAGGACAGGAATATAACAGATCTTCTGAGTTCTTCCAGAGAGAGATCAGAGATTATGAGTATTATGCTGTTCTTGACCTTGCATTTGATGCTTTGGAATATAATGATACAGTATTGATCAACGCTCCATTCACAGATGAGATCAGAGATGACGACTATCTTCAGTCTCTTCGTGAAAAACTTTCTGAAAAAGGTGCAGAACTTGCGGTTATCTGGATTCATACAGACATAGAAGTTGCACATCAGAGAATGATCAGCAGAAATTCAGACAGAGATGTTTGGAAACTTGAACATTGGGATGAATATGTTGCTACTCAGAATTTTGAGAAACCGGGAAATATTCCTGAACTTTATGTTTTCAACAACAATTCTGATGAAGATTTCAAGGCTTCTATAGCCGGAGCGGTTAAATTTATTAGAGGTTAATTTGTAAAGGCTGTGTTGGTGCAATGACACGAATACAGCCTTTTCTTGCATTAAAGAGATTTTATGATAAGTGAGGTATGATCATGGCAGAAGTAAGACCATTTGCCGCATATAGACCTAAAAAAGGTTTGGAAGACAGTATTGCGGCTCTCCCGTATGATGTTTATAACAGACAGGAAGCTGCTGAAGCGGTTCAGGGCAAGCCTTATACATTTTTAAGGATCGACAGACCTGAGACACAGTTTCCGCCTGAACAGGACATGTATGCTCCTGAAGTATATCAGAAAGCTAAGGAAATGCTTTATGATATGATCAAAGAAGGAAGCTACGTTCATGAAGATAAAAATGTTTATTATATTTATGAACTGATCATGGACGGAAGACACCAGACAGGTATTGTTGCTGCGGCATCGATTGATGATTATCAGAATGGTGTTATCATGAAGCATGAAAATACCAGAGCTGATAAAGAAGCAGACAGAATAAATCATGTTTATACATGTAATGCTCAGACAGGGCCTATTTTCCTTGCATATAGGAATAGAGCTGCTGTTACTCAGATAGTAAATAAAGTTAAGCAGGGCGAGGCTTTATATAGCTTTACTTCTGAAGATGATATTACTCATAATGTTTGGGTTATTGATGATGAAAATGATATTGCGGCTATAAGAAGTGAATTTGCTGCAACTGATAAGATTTATATAGCTGATGGTCATCATAGAGCAGCTTCTGCTGTTAAGGTTGGTCTCAAGAAGAGAGAAGAAAATCCGGGATATACAGGAGAAGAGGAATTCAACTATTTCCTTTCTGTTCTTTTCCCTGATAATGAACTTAAGATCCTTGATTACAACAGAGTTGTTAAAGATCTTAACGGATTAACGGAAGAAGAATTCATGGATAAGATTAAGAATATCTGTGATGTTGAAGAAGTTTTAACAATGTATAAGCCTGAAAATAAGGGGATTTTCGGTATGTACATTTCCGGAAAATGGTATAAGCTTTCAGTAAAAGAAGAGTATAAATCCGACGATGCCGTTGATGGATTAGACGTATCTATACTTCAGAATCAGATACTTGGACCAATCCTTGGAATAGGAGATCCACGTGTTGATAAGCGTATAGATTTCGTAGGAGGTATTAGGGGACTTAAGGAACTTGAGAGACGAGTTGAAAATGATATGCAGATAGCATTTTCTATGTATCCTACATCAATCAATGAACTTTTTGATGTAGCAGATGCAGGACGTCTTATGCCACCTAAGTCAACCTGGTTCGAGCCAAAGCT
>CACYJP010000181.1 GCA_902774725.1 uncultured Lachnospiraceae bacterium | reverse complement strand
GGATACAATAATCTCTTTTTCAGCTGATTCATTCTCGTTCCTTACATCACAGATTTTTTCAAATGTATTCATCACTGCCATTTTTCCGTTCTTTTTCAGCAGTACTTCTTCCCCACACTCTTTTTCAACAGCATCAGATTCCGTGGCAGCGCCACTACCATTCGTATCATCCTCAACTGCCATCTTTGCAACAACATACCCACCAATATACTCGCCAACTTCCGAATAGTCTGTATAAGAAAGGGTGAACTGCCCATTCAAGTTGCTTCTAAGTTCAGCCAGAGATTCACTATTCGGGAATTCCATCTCAGCCTTATCCAGATATTTACTTGCTGTTGATCTGTCACTGCTATCCAGATAATCCGCTATGAGATATGTGTAGATTTCTTCGTCCGGGTTCTTTTTCAGGTAGCTTTCAGCCTCTTTCTTGAAACTCTTAAAGTCCTCCATCCTATAGAGATTCATCACTATCTTTCTTCGAACATCTTTGCTTTCTTCTATCTGCAGTGCCTTCTCATATTCCAGATTTGCATCCTTATAGAAGCCTTTGGCTTCGTAATCCTCGGCCTGGCTCAGTGCTGTTTTTAGTTTTTCTTTTTTCTCAGCCGGAACCCTTCCTGCCAAATTCCAGCCTGTATATATCATCAATCCCATAAACAGAACCAGTATTATCTTCTTCATATATTTCACTCACCTTCCTACAAGATCATTCTCATATTCCAAGTATCATCGTTACAATAGTTCCTGCTGCTATGAAAGGTCCAAAGCTCATCGTATCCTTCTTTGATATAGCCTTCCTTGCTATCATCACTACACCGTAAACCAATGCGAAGATTGAAGTTATAAACATCGCCGGAAGGATTGCTGTACTTCCGATATAAAAACCTATCACACTGAACAGCTTGATATCGCCCATCCCTATGCTGTCCTTTGAGAACAGTCTGATCACGAGAAATATAACGCTTCCATAAACAATTCCCAGGACTGATGAAAGCGCGATGACCATTACATCCGCTTTGTCTATAAATATCTCCCCTCCGATTGTAAGAACTCTTATCATAAAGAGAACCAGAAGAATCCTGCTTGGAATGATCTGATATTTCTTATCTATCCTGCTTATTCCCATAAGTGCAGACAGAAGGATTATCAAAGATACGCTATGTAAAAGTGTATATCCGTATATAGTGAAAAGCCCCATAACTGCTGCTGTGAGTACACTGGACAGAACTCCAGTCACAACATCTCTTTTTCTTTCAATCATTTTCTCTTCGAATCTTGTTTCATAATATCTGCTGATCAAAAATGTGGTCACCAGCCATATAACAATCCCAACTACTCCGTTATAAATAACATCCTTCATGTTTATAGCTAATTCTGTATTCATATATCTACCCTCCTAATAATTCGATCCTTCGCCTTGATCTGGATGACACCTTTTTACTCCCATGTGTAGGTTACTGCATCTTGTTCAAATAAAACACTGAACCCACCATCCTCAAGAAACGGTATGTTGAAAAGCTCGTAATTATATTCACCATTTACAACCACCTTCCCACCGGAATCGGCACGAACATCTATGTTAAACCATTTCACTTTCTCGTCAGCCACCAGTCTTTTGATATTCGACTGCTCCTTCATGTGATAAGCAGCCAATGCATTTGCATCTGTATCTCCATATCCATAGAAATGCCCTCCGATATATGAGCTTTCTGCCCCTGAAAATGTAGCATCTATCATACTGAGTCTGGCATCACTATAGTCATCCGCCACAAGGCCTGTCATCGATTTATAATCAGCCGACATCTTTTCCTTTTCAGTACTGTCATAGTACTGTGTCACTCCATAATAGTTTCCCATCGATACATCCATCGCCACTGATGTGAGCACATCCTGCATGCAGGCCTCGACTGCAAATACCTTCATCAGCTCCAGCACCATGTAGAACGCAAAAACAAATATCATAAGCGACGTACAGGCTTCAACTGTGATTACTCCTGACTCGTTATTTCGTTTTTCCCGAAACCTCTTTTTTCGTATTCTCATTACAGATCACTTCCATTTCTAAGTTCTTTTCTATATGTAAATAGTACAACAGCAGCCCGGTAAATATTTTGCACAAAAATACTTACCGAGCTGCTGATATCTTCTTTTAGTACATCGCAAATGTATTATATTCGTAAGTTGATCCACCACCTATAACACCATCTATATGCACCTGGGCGTTTATGGTCGCTGCAGTGTATGCAGTATCGAAGCTGAAGTCCTCTCCTCCATAGGTACTGCCAACATTCATTTCTATTACATTTCTCATTCTGCTGAGAACGGTGTCTTCATTGTTTGTTACCTGTATTAGCATGAATAGTTTCATAAAACGCGAATATGGCCACCCATCTTCATCAGCTTCCCAATCATATACAATCTTAGCGAATTCGGTATCTGCTTTAGATTTCGCGTTCTTCATACAAACCAGATCTTTTCTGAAATAATTCTTTAAAGATGCATCCCCCGGACATAACATTCCATTATAATAGCTTGGTCCACTCCCAAAATAATTCGTCGTGTATTCCTTGATCAGATTATTTATATATTCTGAATAATAGACCATCATATCCACCTGACTCACATTTGCACGGGCAGATGCCTGACCAAACAACAGATATTCCTGCTGCGTACATATGTATTCACTGCCCAAATCAGAATACCATATATTCCATCCGGTCAAGGTATAATTATCAGACCTGTGAAATCCCGCAAAAAATTCTGTAGCATATTCACTCTCAAGAAGCTGAACACTGTCATTATTAACCGCATAAATAGCACCATTCATATTTTTATAGAATGACGATGCCGTCTCCATCTCCGTAAATTCTTTACTAAAGCCTAAAACCTGCGGAAAAACTGGCGTATAGTTTCCATCCAGTGTTTTGCTTCCATCTATAGTTGTACATGTATTATATGCCTGATTGTATTCCAGCGATAACAGCTGTTCTCTCTCCCACGAACTATTTAAATAATCATA
>CACYJP010000180.1 GCA_902774725.1 uncultured Lachnospiraceae bacterium | reverse complement strand
ACATTGGTCAGAAGATATATGAGATACGAAAATCAGAAGGGTTGAGCCAGACTGAATTCGCTGAGAAATTTCATGTGACGAGGCAAACGGTCTCTAACTGGGAACACGGCAAGAACTACCCTGATATGGAGATTTTGATAAAAATCAGCGATGAGTATGGCATCACTTTCGATGAGTTGATAAAGAGTGACAAAGAGTTGATCAGATCGATTGACCGTAATCGTAGAGTCGCATCAAAAAGCATGCTGATATTCGCAGTGCTCGGAGTGCTGGTTATTGGAGCCGTCCTTATAAAACTGATGCCGGGAATAGTGTCAAGATTCTACTATGATCCAACTAAGATAGTTGCAAAAGTTGAAGATGAGGATGGGGGCTATTATGAAACGACCAGACTCGAAATGGACGCAAGAGTGTACAGTGAATTGTATCTTCCACAACTGAAGTATGAATATGTGGAGGCATATCCGCTGGGATACGGAAAGTATGATTTTACACTTGAGGAAGGGATCCGTATAGAGCCTGCAAAGGAACATGAAGTGTCCGGACGCATAGAAAGGAATACCATTCAGATTTATGATCCGGCAGAATTCAGATCCTCTGATATGACATTCGTGCGCGATGTTGAGACCGATGGGGACATACTTGAAGACATGCGCGCGGATCTTGAGTTGCTTGATGATAACAAGCGGTATATCGCCTATATAACCCTGAATGAGGACATGGACTACGAAGATGCCTGTAAATGGATCGATCAGTATGATACCGGCTTTCCGTGGGCGCTCTTAGTAACGGGAGATGGTGAATATGCAGAATCAATGGGCATATATACAGACTATATAGGCCATATAACACCCTTTGATCAGGAAAAATATCCATATCTCTTACGGTTCAGAGATCCGTTTATGGAAGATCCTTATGATGAGCCGCCGTATATAGAAGAATATGCGAAAAAGCATTTTATAAGTATGCTGCAGTATCAGAAGGATAATCCGGAATTTCTGAAGATGGTAGAAGGACAAACAATAGGTATCGACGGAGAGCCTATCAAAGAGTGGACAAAAGCTAAGATAGACTATATAGAAAAGAACGGTCTTAAGGTATACGGATTTGCTGTAGATGCTACAAAAGAGATGCTAATGAATATAGCAGACAGCGGCAAAGTGTGCAGCATAAAGACACAGGACAATAGTTAAGGAGATGTCTAATGGAGAAAGAAAAGCTTTTGACTGTAGTTTTTATGACTATATTATCGCTCGTCTGTGCATATTTTGGCGACATGATTTTTGATTTCTTCACAGCCGCTGATATAGGTGCTGCCATGGGCTTTTTATTCCCAACTTTAGTAGTTTATTGGATATCAAGATTATTCCCAGATAAAGAATAAAGACCTTCATAGCAACAGCGATTATGATGATATACCTAAGACTGGGTACGCCTTCAAAGTATTAGGAAAGTTATGGTAGCAAATGCAGCATCATTTCTTCTGTTGAATACATGGCGATTCGAAATGAAGCAGAGACAATCCAGGAGGGAGTCGAGTCAGGGCCACTGATACAGAAGTAAATGAAGAAACTGATATGGGCAATAGTTGAAAGAACCTATGTATACATTTAGGGAGAGTGGTTAATGGATTATTATTATGAATTTGGCTTTTTTGGTGTATTGTTCACTATTGTGTTTGTGATTGTGACAGCAGGCATCATATTCAGCATCATCAAGGGCATAGGTGAATGGAATTCAAATAACCATTCGCCAAAGCTAAATGTGGAAGCAACATGTGTATCGAAAAGGACAAATGTTACACACCACAGTGAACCGGTAGCAAATGATTTCAGCGGGGCGCATGGATATACACACTCATCGGATACAGCTTACTATGCTGCGTTTGAAGTGGAGAGTGGTGACAGAATAGAGTTCCGCATAACAGGGCTACAGTATGGCGAGTTAAAAGAAGGTGATACCGGAGTCTTGTCATTTCAGGGAACAAGATATCTTTCATTCGAGTGTCATGTGCCTCAGAACGAGGATATTGATTTTCATATAGAGCAAGGCAGTGACGTGGATGTTACCATCGAATGAAAGCAATTTCTATGGGTAAAGAATTAATGAGCAACTGCAAAAAAACCATATTAAAAAATATGCTTGTGGATATGATTGTTGCAACAGTTTTGGCTGCGGCGATTCTTTTCTTCATAAGACCTACGATAGTTAACGGTGAGTCCATGGCGAATACACTTCATAACGGGGATTATTTGATTATGGCAAGGCAAGCTTATAGCAAGCATGATCCCGAAAAGGGCGATATCGTAATTATACAAAGCACACTTACAGATTGTGAGTCAGGAAAGGATAAATTTATAGTCAAGCGCATTGTCGGGGTACCTGGTGATGTAATAGCCATCAGAAACAATACCCTTTACTTAAATAATCAGAAATACATCGAAGAATATACAAAGGACGGAGTCACACCTGCTGTAGATATCCCTGGCGATGGAAGCAGCGTGGCCGTTCCAGAGAGCTGCTACTATGTGCTTGGAGATAACCGGTGCAATAGTATTGACTCCCGAAGTCGCGACGTTGGATTTATAAACAGAAGCGATATCAAAGGGAAAGTAGTGGTAAGGTTGTATCCGTTTAGTAAAATACGGAGCTTTTGAATAATGGGAAGTGTCCAGGAGAGATCACTCAAGAAGATGGAATAAAAGATATGGTATATTCTAATCGCCAATGTGCATGATAGAGCTAATAAATGTATCAAAGGAATATAAGAAGTCAAGAATCCGGGTTTTATCCAATACAATGTTTAACGTAGAGGAAGGCCGTTTTTATGCTGTCATGGGATCTTCAGGGAGCGGAAAAACAACATTGCTGAATGTAATAGGCGGAATAGATAAATGTTGGTATTGTGTATCAGAATTACAATCTTATTGATTGCCTGACACTAAGAGAGAACATCCTTCTGCCTTTACACAATAAGGATATTGATCCATCAGAGCTTGATTATGTTTCAGATAAAATTGCAGCAAAACTAGGTATAAGAGATATTTTGGATCGTTATCCGCACGAAGTATCCGGAGGAGAACAACAGAGAGCTGCAATTTGCAGGGCTATTATCAATGAGCCTAAGGTGATCCTTGCTGATGAGCCGACAGGCAATTTGGATTCAAAGTCTACAACTGCTGTAATGGAGTGCTTTGAGAAGCTGAATAAAGAGGATGGCATCACGATCCTGATGGTCACACATGATCTGTATACTGCAAGCTATTGCGATAAGGTCATGCTTTTCAAGGATGGTATGATCACAAGTAGTCTTGATCGTGATGGAATGAGTCGAAAAGAATTCTACAGACATATTCTGACTGGACTTGAGCTTGGTGATATATATGAATAACGAATTGTTTAGCAAGATGATGAAAGCAAACATCAGACAGTACAGGGTGTTTGTTATATGCAATACAGTCCTTGTTATGGTCTGCTATTTTTTTGGAGGGATATATTTCAATGAGATTTTCACATCCGATAGGTATGTAGACTCTATGATTTCGTCAAATATCATTACTCCAACAGTGGTGGTATTTGCTTTTGCAGTTTTCTTTATTCCTTACACACATTTTCAATTCAATCTTCAGAATGAACGAAAATATGGGATTATGGAAGCCACTGGTGTAAGCTGGCATGACCTGCGAAACTATGTGCTGATGGAAAATGC
>CACYJP010000179.1 GCA_902774725.1 uncultured Lachnospiraceae bacterium | reverse complement strand
CAAGAAGTATACCTATGTTACTCCAGTTCTTATCAAACTTCATAACAGCTGCTCGTTTTGATGGATTAAACTCAGCGCAGTCATCACGTATACGAAGAATCAGTTTATCATCCTTATGAGTTACACGTATATCAATCGAATGACTCTTATTATCCAATGGGAAACCATGCCTTACAACATTTCCGGCCATCTCCTCAAGTGCGAGTCCGGCATAGCCTGCCCTCTTTTTATCCACTCCTCTTTTCTCGCAGAAGCTTATAACTGTTTTTGATACGGTCAAAACCTCAACCATATCATGAACTGACACATCAACCCGCGCATCCTCTGCCGCTCCAAAATCATCAGGAATAGCCATAAGCTTATCAAGCTGAAATGGGAATTTCTTTTCCTTTATCCATGCATTTATTATGATCACAATGCCGCAGAGTATACCATTTAAAACATTTGCTATATATAATCCATTCATTCCTATGATAGGTATAAGTATAAAGCTGAAGAGTACAACTCCTACTGCTCCATCCACTATCGGGAGAATTATCTTGATAGGCTTCATCTCCATTGTCTGTGCATAGACTGCATAACCTAGACTTATCACAGCCGGCAGCATACAAAGCGGAAGGATTCTAAAGCCCCAAACAGTAAGTACATATACATCACTTGCACTATCTTGATAGAAAAGGCTGGTAAGAGGTCCGCCAAATGCAATAAGCAGGATTACAATTCCGCCCATTAAAACCATACAATTCCTGTATACCACCTTCATAACATCTATCATGGTTCTTCTATCGTATTCACCGATACTGATACTTAGAAGCATTCGTTCGACTGAAATCATTCCAAATGGTACTGCCCATATAACAGCAAGAAGCGAATTCGATGCAGCAAAGGCTGAGATTCCATCAGTTCCGACGTATTTAAGCACAAGAAAATTCACTATGATACAACGGAACATTTCAACAAATCTTGAAAGAGAACCCGAGTATCCCAGTCCCGCTATCTTTGGTGCGTCCTCCCACTTGATTGCCTTGAGTGAGAATTTCCATTCACTTCTTCCTTTGAAATAATACATCGCCATAATGATCAGGAATATCCATGAGGATAAGGCAGAACTAAAGCCAAGTCCAAAAGTACCCATTCCAAAAACAACAACGAACAGATGATTCATTATAGCATTGGAAATAAAGCAGGCTATACTTGCCACCATGGTACGTTTAGTCTGATTCTCAAGCGATAAAAATGAAAAAAGCTGCTGGCCTACAACAAGTGCAGGAATACCGATTGCCTGTCCATATATATACTTGTTAAGCATATCCAGATCCGGCTGCTGAGATACAAAAACACTCGTAGCATTGGTAAACGCTCCCAGCACCATAATAAGAGTCACAAGAGTCGAAAGCCCAAGCGATATGATTATATCCACAGTAAATATACTGTTAATCCTCTTACGGTCACATGTCAGATACCTTCCGTAAAGTATCTGCGTACCACCAACAAACATTACACTAGCAGCATACAAAAAATGATTTATCGGACTATATATTCCTATAGCACTCATGGCCGACTTACCAATTGCATTACTTGCGTAAAGACTGTCAACTATGCCATTTACCGCGCTTATGACTATCAAAAGAATCTGGTAAGGTAATAGTCTGAAAAATAATCTCCTAAGTAATTTATAATCAGAAGAAACTTCGTTCATAGCTTATCTCCTTACAAACAAAATATTTGACATAAAAGCCATCAAATAAATTGACGCTCGCACATGATTAGAATACACTATTATTAGTAAATAATCAACAAACCAAGGCCTTACAAGCCTTTATTCGCTTCAGATAATAAGGAGATAAATTATGCTTTCAGAAACTCTTATTAACTTTATAAAAGAAGGAAAACTTGACGACAAACTGATAGATATCTATCAGGGAAAAGAATCACTTGATAAGCAAAAAATGCGTTATATAGACGGAATACATCAATTTAAAGAATTATTCCCAAATGACGACGATCTAAGTATCTTCAGTGCTCCCGGAAGGACTGAGGTAGGCGGAAATCATACTGATCATCAGCATGGACAGGTTCTTGCCGCTGCCATAAACCAGGACGCTATTGCTATAGCAGCAAAAAACGATTCAAATGTAGTTAACATAAAATCAGCCCTGATCAAGGGAGTATTTGCAGGCTGCAAAAACAGAGGCTATCAGATAGGCGGTGTCGATGCTTATGTTACCAGCGATGTTCTCGGAGGTTCAGGTCTCTCCTCTTCCGCTGCCTTTGAAACACTAATAGGCTGCATCATTTCCGGTCATTTTAATGATATGAAGATTGATGCTGTTACAATAGCCATCATTGGTCAGTACGCAGAGAACTACTATTTCGGAAAGCCTTGCGGGCTTATGGATCAAATGGCGTGTTCAGTAGGTAGCCTCTGTCATATAGACTTCGCTGAATCTGAGCCAAAGATAGAGAAAATCGACTTTGATCTGGACTCTGCCGGATACAGCCTCTGTATAACCGACACCAAGGGAAGTCACGCAGATCTCACTTCAGACTACGCTGCTGTTCCAAAGGAAATGAAATCAGTAGCTGAATTCTTCGGAAAAGAATATCTGATAGAGGTTAGTAAAGAAGACGTACTAAGCAACATCCCTATGCTTCGAGAGAAGCTAGGTGACAGAGCTGTTCTGAGAGCACTTCATTTCTACGGTGAAAATACAAGAGTTGAAAAAGAATCCGAAGCTCTGATAAACGGCAACGTAAATGAATTTTTAAAATACGTTCTGGTTTCAGGAGATTCTTCCTACAAGCTTCTTCAGAACATTTATACGACACATGATGTTGAGCATCAGAATATGTCGATTGCTCTATGCATCAGTCAGATGATTCTCGGCGAAAATAACGGAGTCTGCAGAGTACATGGCGGTGGCTTTGCCGGAACTATTCAGGCATTTGTAAAAAACGAAAAGGTCTCCGAGTACAAGTCTGCTCTTGACAATGTTTTCGGAGAAGGCTCCTGTGCCATCCTTAAAATCCGTAAATATGGTGGTATTCGAGTAGTATAAAAAAAGACGGATTAAAAAATCAGCAGGTTAAGAATACCAACAGTTTAAGAATATCGACAGTTTAAGAATATCGAAGGGAATAATAATATGGACAATAACAGCTCAAATAATAATAAGAATAATCCTAATATAAATGCACTAATCTTCGAACTGGTA
The DNA here is from genome assembly GCA_902774725.1 of uncultured Lachnospiraceae bacterium. GTDB lineage: Bacteria > Bacillota > Clostridia > Lachnospirales > Lachnospiraceae > Eubacterium_Q. The sequence continues at coordinate 2,051 of CACYJP010000179.1, read as the reverse complement.
CAGTACGGAAAAACAAACGGTCTCATTACAAGCGACGATATAACCTATACAACAAATCGACTGCTTGAATTCTTTAATCTCAGTGAATATAAGGAACCTGACGAAACCATATCCGTAAGAGAGCTTCATCTGATACTTGAAGATATGATAAGCTACGGACTGGAAAACGGACTTCTTGAATCTGATTCCATTACTAACAAGGATCTTTTCGACACCAGGATAATGGGACTGATCACTCCTCCACCATCAGTGGTGAGAAACAAGTTTAATAATCTGTATAAGGATAATCCGATTAAAGCAACTGATTATTACTACAGCTTTAGCAAAGCTACGAATTATATAAGAACCGACAGAATTGCTAAGGATGAGAAATGGATTACTAACACAGAGTTCGGAGACCTTGATATAACCATCAATCTTTCGAAGCCGGAAAAGGACCCAAGAGACATAGCCGCCGCAGGTAAAGCTAAAAAATCAGGCTATCCGGCCTGCCTGCTTTGCATGGAAAATGAAGGCTACGCAGGAAATATGTCACATCCCGCCAGACAGAATCATCGAATAATCCCTATACGACTTGCAGGAGAAAACTACTACCTCCAGTACAGTCCTTATGTTTATTATAATGAGCATTGCATCATTTTTAACGAACAACATACTCCAATGAAAATTGACAGCTCCACTATAAGAAAGCTGCTTGATTTTGTAATGCTCTTTCCTCACTATACCGCAGGATCAAATGCCGACCTTCCAATAGTCGGCGGTTCTATTCTCTCACATGATCACTTCCAGGGAGGCGGTTATGAATTTCCAATGGTTCGAGCACCTTACGAATATGAGTTTACTATCAATGGCTTCAAGGATATCCATAGTGGAATAATCAAATGGCCGATGTCCACTATCAGACTTCAGGGAAAGGACGCCGACAGAATAACCGAGCTGGCTGACCACATCCTACGCACCTGGAGAAGCTACAGCGATAAGGATGCATTTATTTTTGCTGAAACTGACGGAGTACCACATAATACGATCACACCTATAGCAAGGAGGAGATATCTAAATGACGGAAGCAGTATTTTTGAGCTTGACCTGGTGCTGAGAAATAACATCACCACGTCTGAGCATCCACTCGGTGTATTCCATCCTCACGAGATCTATCATCATATCAAGAAGGAAAATATCGGTCTCATCGAAGTAATGGGGCTGGCAGTTCTTCCTGCAAGGTTAAAGAAAGAAATGGATATACTGGAGGATGCACTTATAGAAAAGAAGGATATTCACTCCATAGAAGAAATAGCTTCTCATGCCAATTGGGCTGATATGATAAAGGATAAATATAGCGAAATAATCGAAAATGATAATTTTGATAAGACACAAAAAAAGAACAACCTTCATAAGATTGTTCAAGATGAAATAGGCCTTGTATTCTCCGGAGTGCTTGAAGACGCTGGCGTTTACAAGCGTACTCCGGATGGAATAGATGCCTTTATGAGATTTATTAATTCACTTTAAATGGTATATAAAACCTTTTTAGAATAGGTTATCCAGGAGATCCTCCATAAACTCCACACCCATTGCTCTAAGAATAAGAACTGAAACAAAGGTTAGTACAAGCGCTATAACGAAATAGATCAACCAACCTATTGCAAAATTCTTCACATTTTTATTCTTATGAGTTACTGCAAAAACAATGGCAAATAACAGACCTATGATAGGTAAACCAAACAGTAACATATATCCGGCATATCCAATAGGGGATACTGTTGGACTTCCCGCTACAGCCGGTGGTATAGGTGGTCTGGACATTGGCTGCTGAACCATAGGAGCCGGCTGTCCCATAGGACGAGGAGCCACCTGTGGCTGTACTGCCTGTGGAGCTACCTGTGGAGCTGCCTGTGGTTGCATCGCCTGCGGAGTTGGCATTCCGGACTGAGGTGTCTGCTGACTAGGCGCGACACTTGAATCGGACAAAATCGAAGATCCTGTAACAGGAGCCGGAGTAACAACCTTTCCCTCAGGACTCTGAGGCTGATGTTCTCTTGGCTTTTTATCTA
>CACYJP010000178.1 GCA_902774725.1 uncultured Lachnospiraceae bacterium | reverse complement strand
CATCATTAGGCACAGCACTGGATTTCCTATTCAACTCCGTCAGAAGTGCTTGAGCGCCATTCCTGATCGCAGTTCTGGATTCCTTTGGTAAAATTGCAGCACCAAATGAAGATGTATCATCTACTTCTTTTGGTGGAGCAATAGCAGTTATGTCTATATCCATATAGGGTTTTAATAAATCCCATGATGAAACCATTGTCTTCTGGAGTTCGCTCTGAGCCTTAATCAACATCATCATTGTAGCCGGATCACACTCATCCATCTGGGAAAGGTTGGAATCTATGGAAGCGTACATTTTATCTTCCAAACGGTCCATTACTTCCACGAATCTGATAATCCGGGCAACCTGATGGTAGACTTGGAGAACTGCAATATTTTGCAAAGCAATTTTTGCAGAAGATATATCACTCTTTCTGCAAGACAAAAGGGCAGCTCGCATCTGATCTGCCTGTGCTTTCTGTTCACGCAATAGGGGATCAACTGATCCGTCATCTAAAGAGGTAACGTTTGCCGGCTCTTCCCCAACGGTTTTGAGTTCTTCTGCCATAGTTAAGTTCCTTATATTCTGTTTGATATTTATATATAAGGTTAATGACAAAACTCACGCTACCTATGTTGGCATAAATAATAAAAGGCAGGTACATTACCTGCCTTTACATCCTGTATAAATACATAACTAGATTAGATGTATTACTCCTTTTCAGGATTTTGTTCAAAACCGACTTTATCCAGATAGTCTGTTATTCCCTTTTCTACAATCTTTGTCTTGGGGATCATAGTCTGTGCAGAATAAGCATTCAATCTGGCTAATACATCCTTATTAAGGCTAAAACTTGTAGCCTCTGTGGTTGTTCCTCTCGGTCGTCCCATTATATATACCTCCGATATACCTATATTTGTATTGATATTATACAATAGGAATATTCAAAATGCAATAAAATAATTCAGCACCCGGAAAGGGTGCTGAACATAAGAGGGAGAACGATATGAGAAACACAGGTTCTCATGATGTTGTTATTAACGATTATACAATTACCTCATCCTTGTTGCGTTCCTTTTCAGCATCTTCTGCGGTCCAAGGAAGTGCTTTCATAATTGGTTGAAGTTGATGCATTATGCCGTTACCATCAAAGGGTTCACTCTCATAGCACTTAAATAACTCACCATAAGTCTCACGCTCTTCTCGACTATAATATCCTTTTTCCGTACAAGACTTATATACTTCTAACAGACGATCACGGAGTAATCCTTTCATGGACTCAATAACAGCTCTCTGTGCCTTGAGGGATTCTGCATCTTGTTTATCTCTAGCTTCTCTATACTTGACAGTTTCTTCATTAGCTGCTTGCAGTAAAACTACATCATCTTTGATTTCCTGTAATCCGGCAGACAGACTATCTATCTTATCATTACAAGCCATAACATGCTCGGATAATATGCTGACCTTATTTTCGATACCGGTCTTCTTACTTTCAGCATCTCTTTTAGCCTGTTCTCTGGCTGATTTCCACTGCCAAAATCCTGCACTTCCGAAAATTGCTCCGGAAGTGATTACCAACTGAACGATAATCGGTACCCAAATTTCTGATAACTTTACAACATCTGTGGCTATAATCATTTCCATTATCCTTCTTGTATATAGTTTAGATTGCCTCTTCTATAATAATAAAAGGTTAAGAATTTAGCATCTTAACCCCTTATTGCATAATATTTTTAATGTTCTCCAAAGTTCCACAGTTTATACAGATATTTTGGATTTTATCCAATTTGATATTATCAAATCAAACAATCAGTTCTTGGATTTAAGGTCAAATAGAACTACTCCCAGATTAGCGATACTGTCTCTAGTTACATCATCTTTCTGACCAGACTTACCGAGAATATCAATAGCAGCTTTGATGTGCTGGAGTGCTTTGTCTGTAGAGGCTGAACCCTTAATGTCACCGCAAGCATCTACATCATCAGAGGTATTCGACAAAATGGAAGTTTTTGGACCATATAAATAAAATGTCGTGAGCTTACTACCTTGAAATGTCTGCTCTGGATTTACTTTAACATTCAGAGTAGATTCAATTTCAGAAATTGCGGTATCCAAGGAATCCCAAATATGATGAAAGACACTATTCTTCCACATATATCTACAATGGTCATTGGGAGCAACAGGAAAATCCTCTAAATAGTATCGCCCATCATCACGCTTTTCTATAACTACTGTACCAAGAAATTTATCTTCTGGTTTCTTTGAAGCCTTTACATCTGTCTTTGTTGATTTAGAAATTCTCATATTGTTACTCCTTTGCATTACCACATATCATTTTCGCTATAAGCATTAAGATGAACATATTTAGGACGCTCGTCAACATCAAGCATACTATACTCTTTGTCTACGATATCCAAAGCCTCCTGTAGAGTTATAGGCTTATTATGTGTAGTGGGATTTCTATAACCCAAACCATAAGTATATTTTATCGGTTTATCCGTGTTACGCAAAAAATCTATGATTTCTTGTTTAGAATGATGCTCCCCATCACCGAAAAAAGTATGCTTAAATAATTTTCCGGGAAGTTTAATGTCTTTATCTATAAGAGTAAAAATTGGATCACCATATCGAGTACGGACAAGTTGATGTTCATAACCATCTTCATCTCTTATCTTCCACCATCCATCTTTCATATCTTCTATGATTCCCTCATAGCACCAGTCATCGTTGAATGGATTTTTAGGATTACCTTTTACCTGAACAACATCCCCAATATGTAAATCTGAAATATTGATGCTATTGGCTCTAATATACCTCTTCATCTTATATTTCCTCCTCACGTGCCTCAAATGGGTTACTTAATGTATTTGCCGCCTCTTCTTGTAAGGCTCTTTCTTCTGCAGTAGTCTTTTTAATATCTCCGATCTCAAACTTGCGTTTTTCTTCTGGAGCATCAATATCTTCTGATGCAGCTACATCTTCCGGTGCTGCTACATATTCCTCTACACCGTATAACTCACAACCGGTATCTTCATAGTCCTCTATGGCCTGACCTAAAGCATCAGCCGCCTCTTCAAACTCATTCTGATCTTCTTCACTTAACTGCTTATATGTATATACTATTTCATTCCTGAAATTACGGAACGTTTTAAGCATCTCCTCTTTATCAGGGAAACGCTTAAAAATTGCAA
>CACYJP010000177.1 GCA_902774725.1 uncultured Lachnospiraceae bacterium | reverse complement strand
ACAAGACCGGAACACTCACTCAGAACAAGATGACAGTCGTTGAGCATGTAACTATAACAGACGGAGAAGTAGAGGTTGATAAGGATGAGGCGGGAAGTCTTCTTCCAGATGATAATCTGTCAGCCGATGGTAAGAAACTGATACTTGGTATGGCTCTTTGCTCAGATGCTGAGTGGGAGACAGACAAGGCTGTCGGAGAGGCTACAGAGTGTGCACTTGTTACTGATGCTGCTATGAATGGAATGCCTAAGGGGGTTCTTAAGGATACATATGAGCGAATCGGTGAAGCTCCATTTGATTCTCTCAGAAAGATGATGACTACCGTTCATAAGGATCCTGAGAGTGGATTTGTACAGTTCACAAAGGGTGCGCCTGACTGCGTGCTTGCGCAGTGTACACATTACCTCAAGGATGGACAGATTCTTGAGCTTACACCTGAAGTAGAAAACGACATCAAGGTCGAGAACAAGAGAATGGCCGATCAGGCCTTAAGAGTACTTGCTCTCGGATATCGTAAATATGACAAGGAGCCTACAGACTATTCGCCGGAGGCTCTCGAGAAGGGACTTATTTATGTAGGTCTTGACGGAATGATCGACCCAATAAGACCTGAGGTAAAGGTTGCTATAGGTGAGTGCCGCAAGGCCGGTATCCGTCCTATTATGATCACAGGTGACCACAGAGATACAGCCGTGGCTATTGCAGGTGAGCTTGGAATATTAAACGGTGTTGATGAAAATGGAAATCCTGTAACCTACGAAGCAATAACAGGTTCAGAGCTTGAAGAGCTCTCTGACGAGTACTTTATGGAGCATGTTGCAGACTACTCTGTTTATGCCAGAGTTCAGCCTGAGCACAAGGTTAGAATTGTAAATGCATGGAAGAAGAAGGGCAAGGTTACTGCAATGACCGGTGACGGTGTTAATGATGCTCCTTCTATCAAGTCAGCTGATATCGGTGTCGGTATGGGTATTACCGGAACTGATGTTACTAAAAATGTTGCTGATATGATTCTTACTGATGACAATTTTGCGACTATTGTTGCCGCTGTAGCAGAGGGACGTAGGATATATGACAACATACGTAAGTCAATTCAGTTCCTTATCTCATCAAACCTTGCTGAGGTAATTGCGATACTTATTGCAACTATACTGAATTTCACTATACTTAAGCCTGCACATCTGCTTTGGATCAATCTTATCACAGACTGCTTCCCGGCACTTGGACTCGGAATGGAAGCAGCAGAGGCTGATACTATGAAGCAGCCGCCTAGAGATAAGACTGAAGGTATATTTGCAGGTGGCATGGGACTTGATATCGTTATTCATGGATTTGTTATAGCGTTACTTACAGTAATCTCATATCTGGTAGGTGACTATATGGAGAGCGGTTCATGGACGATCAAGACTTCTGCTGACGGAATGACTATGGCGTTCCTTACACTTTCACTTGTAGAGGTATTCCACAGCTTTAATATGCGTTCAAGAACAGAGTCGATATTTAAGCTGAAGAAACAGAACAAGATACTTTGGGGAACACTTGCACTTGCACTTACACTTACAGTTGTTATTCTATATGTGCCATTTTTGAGAGATAAATTCTCCTTCAGTCCTATCAGCCTGAAGGAATTTGGAGTAGCGGTAGGAATTGCATTTCTCATTATTCCTATTGTTGAGATCACAAAGCTTATTAAGCGTATACGAGCTAAGAAACAAAAATAAAAGAAAGTTGGGAGATATATGGCTGAACAACTATATACAATTCCTGTAAATGATGCATTTGCTGCGGACTGTGAATGTCCTCTTTGCCTCATGGCTAAGGAGCTGGAGCAAAATGCAATTGAGTTCACTATGGGTCCGAGCTATATGGAGGACGATAACCGTGAGATGACGGACAAGCTGGGATTTTGTCCAAAGCACATCAAAATGATGTATGCGGATAAGAATAAGCTCGGTGTTGCACTGATGCTGAATACCCATATGAACAAGACTAACAAGGAGCTTAGGAGTCTTGCGAATAAGGATAAACCGGTTGCAAAGGGGCTTCTTTCAAGAAAGAAGGATAAGTCTCCTGTTGTAAAGTATATCGAAGAGCTCGAGTCAAACTGCTTTGTTTGCCAGAGGATTGTTCCGGTTTTTGAGAGATATGTGCATACTATTTTTCATATGTGGAAGAAGGATCCTGAGTTTAAGGAAAAGCTGAAGAGCTCAAAGGGATTTTGTACATATCATTACGGAATCCTTTATGACAAGGGGGCCGAGCATCTGAATCAGAGTCAGTATGATGAGTTCACTAAGGCTCTGAATGATGTTTATTTTGAAAATATGGAACGTGTAAATGGCGATGTATCTTGGTTTATTGATAAGCATGATTATCGTAATAAAGAGGCGGACTGGAAGAATTCAAAGGATTCACTTCCAAGAGCGATAGTTAAGACAGAGCACACGATACTGGATGAATAAAGCTATTTTAATTGTTTTTGATAATCACACCGGAGGCTTATATAATATGCTAGCAGAATCAGTTAAAAAGAATCTTACAGATTGCATCCTTCCGTTCTGGATGAAGCTGAAGGATGAGGATAATGGCGGTTTTTATGGCGTGGTTGATCCCGAGCTTTCGGTTCATAAGGATGCTGACAAGGGAGTGATCCTGACAAGCAGGATACTCTGGTCATTTTCAGAAGCGTATCTTACGTTGGGAGATATGAAATATCTCGAATATGCTAAGCATGCATATGTTTTTCTGAGAGATAAATGTATCGACAAGGAAAGAGGAGGAGTGTACTGGTCAGTTACATTTGACGGAAAACCGTCTGATACACAGAAGCATTCGTATAATCATTCCTTTGCTGTATATGCGCTTTCGACTTATTACGAGGCGACAGGTGACGAGGAAGCTCTGAGGCTTGCACTGGATGTTTATGATGTGATAGAAAACCATTTCACTGATGGTGGAGGATATATAGAGGCTTTAGATATAGACTTTAAGCCTTCCTCAAATGAAAAGCTTTCTGAAAACGGTGTAATGGCTACAAGGACTATGAACACGGCTCTTCATATCATGGAAGCATACACAGTTCTGTTCAAGGTTTTAAAGTATGGGCCTGCGGATACTGAGTATATGGAGTGTGGACTTGAGGACTCAGATGAATATCTGGGTAAGGTCCAGGAGAAGATAGAAAAGGTTCTGGACTGCTTTGCCGATAAGATATATCAGGGAAAAGACAGACTTGAGGTA
>CACYJP010000176.1:3326-4237 GCA_902774725.1 uncultured Lachnospiraceae bacterium | reverse complement strand
AATTGAACTCGCGTCCGAAAACCCTTCCATCACAGTATCTCCCATCACAGTAAGTGTTTTAACATTCCCTACGACCAGCGCCCACTCACAGGCTCAGGCTTTCAGTAGCTTGTGATTCTTCCCTGGACTACAAGCTTTGTCCCGGAAGTGCTCCGTCGGTTCGACGCCAGACCCCTATGCAACGGACGACACAGGGCTGACAGCTGCCATTAGGCAGCGAGTGCTAATTTATTATCAGCGTTTATTTTTTTGAATGTTTTAACGAGGTCACTCACCTCGGATGGCTGCCATGATTTCTAAATCCCCGTCGAAACCAGTACTACCCCTTTTTGACTATATTAACTTATTACTCAGCATCTGATGCACTTGCATCTGTGCTTGTGCTGTACTGATCAAGCATTTTCTGAAGATCCGCATCAGTTGTAGAATTATTAGTATATCCTATCTTTTCACTCCAATAGCTTTCAAACCATGTATCATACTGAGAAGCAGCTACAGTCTTGTTACGCTCTGCCTCTTCCTTCTGAAGCTTATACATATACTTTCCAAGCGGAATACCGATAAGCGCTCCAACACCAAGTGATAAAACGAAAACAACAAGAGCTTTCTTTACCTTCTTCAGCTTAAGTGTTCTGGATCTGTTCTTCTTCTCTTTTTTATATCTGTCGACCTTTTCCTGACTCATTTATATTACCTCTGACAACATTTTTTACCAGGTGTTTTTTTAACACCTATGATATGATAATTCGAAAACCTTATAAAATCAAGCTTTTTATCTAAGTTTCACCTTGAAATCACGTTCTGCTTCTCTCTTTTGATCCTTCTTTGCAAGAGTCTGTCTCTTATCATAAAGCTTTTTACCTCTTGCCAGACCTATCTCTACCTTAACGAGACTTCCACTGAAATAAACC
>CACYJP010000176.1:0-3319 GCA_902774725.1 uncultured Lachnospiraceae bacterium | reverse complement strand
CTTGTTTATTTCAGACTTATGAAGCAGAAGCTTTCTTTTCCTGAGTGGATCCTTGTTAAATATATTTCCCTTCTCATAAGGATTGATATGCATTCCATTTACATATACCTGTCCCTTTTCAATGGACACATATGATTCTTTTATACTGCACTTTCCCATGCGAAGAGACTTCACTTCGGTGCCGGCGAGCTCAATTCCTGCTTCAAATGTCTCATCGATAAAATAATCATGATAGGCTTTTTTGTTGTTCGCTATGAGTCTAGTCCCTTTTTCCTTTGCCATTATTATTCATCCTCTTTATAAATCACACAAACTCGAAGTCAATAACTCTGTCTATCTTATCACATCTTACAAGCTTAACACAGCATTTATCTCCAAGTCTTATTACCTTATTTGTTGTATTTCCTACCATTTCAAACTTATTTTCATAGTATGTATAGGAATCATCTGTCATATTTGCCACCTTGACTGCACCTTCAACCGTATTCGGAAGCTCGACAAATATATTTTGAGCGGTGAAGCCTGAGATCACACCTTCAAAGCTCTCACCAATATGTGAAGACATATACTCAATCTGTTTCAGCTTTACTACATCCCTTTCAGCATCAACAGCTCTTCGTTCCTTTTCAGAATTATCCACTGATACCTTTGGAAGAAGCTTCTTGTAATGACTGAGTCTGCCGGATGTAAGCTCACCGTGCAGATTCTCCTTTATTATACGATGTATCTGAAGGTCAGGATATCTTCTTATCGGAGAAGTAAAGTGACAATAATACTTGCACGCCAATCCGAAATGTCCGCTACACTCTGTAGCATATCTCGCCTGCTGCATAGATCTGAGTGTCATCTTCGTTAGAAGTGCTTCGTAAGGCTCACCCTTGATGCTATCAAGCAGCTTCTGATATTCCTTCGGATGTATCCTATCCTTGCTAACCTTGAAAAACTTCCCAAAATTCTTCATAGTCTCTCTGAGAATATCAACCTTCACCAGATCAGGCGTCTCATGTATTCTGTATTCAAATGGTATATCGGCCCAGAAGTATTCCTCTGCGACAGTTTCATTAGCCATAAGCATGAAGTCTTCTATAAGTCTTGTAGCATCATCTCTGTCATATGGATGCATATCCACAGGCACACCACTTTCATCAACTACTATTTTTGTTTCTGCCACATCAAAGTCTATGGAACCTCTTTTTCTACGAACCTCTCTTATTATCAGGGACAGCTCATGCATGCGTTTTATCATAGGAATAAGCGGCTTATATCTCTGAACCAGATTCTCGTAGCTTCTCGAGGGATCATCCTTTACTATTTCCGGATACATATCCCTTCCCTCCAGAATAGATGCAACATCATGATAATTCATGCGTTCATTTACATTTATAAGTCCTTCAACTATCTCGTGATTAATAACCTTTCCACTTTCATCTATATCAACAAGACAGGAAAGTGTCAGTCTGTCGACATCATGATTAAGTGAACAGATTCCATTTGAAAGCTTATGCGGCAGCATAGGAATAACACTATCTATCAGATAGTTACTTGTTCCTCTTTTCAGTGCTTCCTTATCAAGAGGCGAACCTTCCTTTACATAGTTGGAAACATCAGCTATATGAACTCCGAGATGATATACTCCATCCTTATATTCCAATGAAATCGCATCATCTAAGTCCTTCGCATCCTCGCCATCAATTGTTATCGTATCAAGACTTCTGAAATCCCTACGACCATCCTTTTCAGACTCTGACACCTCATCCGGGATAGAGTCGAGTTGTTTTTCTACATCGTCAGGAAAATCAACCGGAATACCATAGGTCCTTACAACCTGAAGTATATCAGTACGCGGATCATCTATATGCCCGATCACCTCACTTACTGAACCCTCCGGAGATTTTTTACCGTCTCCATAGCTGCTTATAGATGCAATTACCAGACTTCCTGTCACCGCATTATTAGATGCGTGCGATGGTATGTAGATATCAGACGCTATCTTTTTATTATTCGGAATAACAAAGCCATAGCCCTCACACTGCTGATAAACACCAAGCAGCTCTGTTGTATTTCTGGAAAGCACCCTGTCAATACGAGCCTCTTTTCTTGGGCCCCTGTTTTTATTAATAAGCGTTATGAGAACCTTGTCACCATGAAAAGCGTTCAGACTGTCCTTAGCCGCTACAAATATATCCTCTTCCTCACCTTCGACAGTGACAAAACCAAAGCCTCTTCTTGTACTATTGTAAATACCGACCATTACATTTGATGGTGGAAGCATATATCTGAAATTCTTTGTTCTGATAAGCTTTACATCATTACAAAGTCTATTCAGAAGATCCAGAAGCTCATCCTTCTTCTCTCCATCCTCTACCTCATAATAACTGCATAGATCCTTGAACTTAAGCGGTCTATAATCCGGTTCAGACATCAGCTTTCTAAAGGACTCATACATCTCCTCTTCACGTTCTGTATATGAAGCATCTTCGAGCTCTGTAAATGTAACATCTTCAGAAATTATATTATTATCTGTATTACCCATTTTGTTATCCCCCAATTAGAAAAATCGGGTGCTCACCATTTAGTAAGCACCCGTCTTATTTCTTAATCAATAAAACTTATTTATTAATCCACTTTGAACTGAGGATAGCTGCAAGAATTATAAATAAAGCTCCAAAAAAAGCAGTTGCTTTCTGAATCTTAGACTCTCTTGAATGCTTTTTATTCTTTCCCCAGTATGTATCAGTTGCTCCGGTAAAGGAACCTGTAAATCCGTTTTCCTTTCCTTCCTGACTGAGTACAAGTATGGCAAGTACTACTGAAACAATTATAAATGCGATTGTAAGACCGAGCTTCATAATTTCTCCTCCTAAAAATCATACGAAAGAGATGATATCATATGATATTAAAGAATGCAACTGTTTTTTATATATTGAGTATAAAATAAGTTGACATTATTCATATATAGACTATATAATCATATAGTTTTTATAGGTTTTTAAGGTTCTTTTTTGTTTTTTGGAGGATGAGCTTTGAAAAGAGGTGCTACAAAAGAATATGTTCTGAATATGTTAGAACAGAACAAAGGTAACTACATCACCGGTATGAAGGTTGCCGAAGATCTTGGAATAACGAGAAATGCTGTATGGAAAGCCATAAATGAGTTAAAAAAAGAAGGCTATACCATACACTCTATCAGTCGTAGAGGTTATGCTCTCGATGAATCCAGCGATATCCTATCTGCTGCAGCCATAAAGAAACGTTTATTCGAGCTTTCTAAGGAAATCGACACAGTCGATAAAGAGCTTTTAGAAAACAACATAAATGT
>CACYJP010000175.1 GCA_902774725.1 uncultured Lachnospiraceae bacterium | reverse complement strand
ACTTCTCTTTGAGGTATTTAAGTTTATCGGAGTAGAGCTGGATGAGATCAACTATAATCAGCCGGCTGGCGTAAGATATCCATCAGAGAACCCTTTCGCGTAAGCGATTTATATAAGGATAGTGTGTAAATGAAAGGGATGGTGGCAGGTTTTGTTATGCAGAACCTGCCTCTTTCTCAATTCAACCACTATAGTTATCTAGAGTTTAATTACAAGTACTATTAATAATATGGGAGGATGTATAAATGTTTATTGGTATAGATTTAGGTACTTCAGCTGTTAAGCTTCTTGCAATGAGTAACGAAGGAAAAATACTTAAAACTGTTTCAGTTGAATATCCGATCAGTTTTCCGAAAAGCGGCTGGTCAGAGCAAAATCCGGAAGACTGGTATGAAGGTACAAAAAAAGGTATCAGCTTACTTCTTGAGGATATGACAGATAAAACTGTAGATGGAATAGGTGTAGGCGGACAGATGCATGGTCTTGTAATCCTTGATAAGGATGATAATGTCATAAGACCTGCTATTCTCTGGAATGATGGAAGAACTACAGAGGAAACAGATTACCTGAATAATGTTATAGGAAAGGACAAGCTTTCTGAATATACAGGAAATATTGCATTTGCCGGCTTTACAGCCCCTAAGGTGCTCTGGGTTAAAAATAATGAACCTGAAAACTTTGATAAAATCTGTAAACTCATGCTTCCAAAGGATTATATAGTTTACAGACTTACAGGTTCATATGTATCTGACTATTCAGATGCATCCGGAATGCTCCTTATGGACGTAAAAAATAAGAGATGGTCAAAGGAAATGCTTGAAATATGCGGGATTTCACATATTCAGATGCCGGAGCTTCACGAGAGCTTTGATGTTGTAGGCGAGGTCAAGAGTGAGATAGCATTAGAGCTTGGAATTAGCGGAACACTCAAGGTCGTTGCAGGAGCAGGAGATAACGCAGCTGCAGCAGTAGGAACAGGAACCGTTGGTTCAGGTGGATGTAACCTTTCACTTGGTACTTCGGGAACACTATTTATCTCAAATGACAAGTTTTCAGTTGATGATAAAAACTCACTCCACTCATTTGCACATGCTGATGGTGGATACCACTTAATGGGATGCATGCTTTCAGCTGCTTCATGTAATAAATGGTTCATGGATCAGATCCTGAAGGACTCTGATTATAAAGGTAACCAGGTGGGTATTACAAAGCTGGGAGAAAATAACGTATTTTTCCTTCCATACTTAATGGGTGAAAGATCACCACATAATGATCCTCTTGTAAGAGCAGGCTTCCTCGGTATGAGTATGGATACAACAAGACAGGATATGCTTCAGGCAGTCCTTGAAGGAGTAGCATTCGGACTCAGAGATTCTCTTGAGGTTGCCAGATCTCTTGGAATCAAAATAGAAGTATCAAACATTTGCGGTGGCGGAAACAAAAGTCCATTATGGCGCAGAATAATAGCAAATGTTATGAACCTCCGTCTTGAAATACAGGAGAATGATGAAGGCCCTGCACTCGGCGGTGCAATACTTGCCGCAGTAGGTTGTGGACAATATACTGATGTTATTACAGCATCAAAAAGCTTAGTGAAGGTAGTAGAAACAATAGAACCTGAAGCTGAGCTTGTAGCGAAATATGAAGAAAAATATCAGCAGTTCAAGAAATTATATCCTACAATTAAGGGATTATACCAATAAAGCTTTAAGGGGGTTGAAAGGATGAAAGAGGTTTTTGGTAAAACTAAAAATGGGGAAATGGTCAATGCTTATACTATAAAAAATGCTAAGGGTATGTCTGCCACAATCATCGATTATGGTGCAACCGTAGTAAAACTGCTTATTCCTGATAAAAATAAGATTCTTAGAGATATACAGCTTGGCTATGACGATGTTAAATCCTATGAAGATGGTTCAACCTTCTTCGGTGCAATAATAGGAAGAAACGCTAACCGAATAAATGAAGGTAAGGTTACACTTGATGGAGTAACATATCAAATGGATCAAAACGATAATGAGAATAATCTTCATAGCGGATTAAAAGGCGTCGATAAAAAAATGTGGACAGCAATATCATATGACGATTCATCTATATCACTTATATGTAAGTCAGATGATATGGAGCAGAAGCTTCCGGGTGACGTAACAGTTACTGTTACATATACACTAACAAATGACAATGAATTTAAGATCACATATGATGCTGTACCTACCAAAAAAACAATAATAAATATGACCAGTCATATGTACTTTAATCTGAATGGTCATTATAAGGGAAGCATAGAAGATCATATACTCACACTTAATTCTGACTTCTATAATCCTGTTATTGATTCTAAGTCAATTCCAACTGAAGAAAATGCACCTGTTGAAGGAACAGTATTTGATTTCAGAAAGCCAAAAGCAATTGGTAAAGATATAGGAGCAGATGAAAAGCAGCTGGAATATGTAGGTGGATACGACCATAACTTTGTTATAAACGGCGTAACAGGAAATATAAGACCGTTTGCAACTGTATATTCTCCTGAAAGTGGAATAGCCATGGAGCTTTATTCCGATCAGACAGGAACACAGTTCTATTCAGGTAATTTTATCGGAGAACAGAAGGGTAAAGGTAACTTCGACTATCACAACAGATCAGGATTTTGCCTTGAACCTCAATACATCCCTAATTCTATGAATTTTATCCCTGAGGATGATGTTAATTCACCGGTATTTGATGCGGATGAGCATTATCATTCCGAAAGTGTTTATAAGTTTTCAATAAAATAACATAGCAATTTATGAAAATTTATATGCAATTAGCAACATTTGTTAAAAGAATCGCAATTTATGATAAGAGTTTTTGTGAAGTATTTACTATAATGTTTTTAGTCAGGGGGCACAGGGAACCCCTGTGTCCAATGTGTACACATGGTGAGGATGATTTTTTCATTAGTATTTAGGAGGATTCTAAAATGAGAAAAATGAAACGCTTTGCTGCAGTAGCTCTTAGTACAGCTTTAGCAGCATCAATGATCACAGGTTGTGGCGACAAGGATGATTCAAAGAGTAGTGAAGAATCAACTACAGCTGCAACTACAGAGGCAGAAAAGACTGAGGCTGACGCTTCAGGAAATGACTCTACAGAAGAGTCATCAGGACCTGTTGGTGAAGGTGAGGTCATCAACGTTTGGTCATTTACAGATGAGGTTCCGGGAATGATCGATAAGTTCAAGGAACTCCATCCGGATTTCAAGTATGATATCAATACTACAATCATTGCAACAACAGAAGGTGCTTATCAGCCAGCTCTTGACCAGGCTCTTTTAGCAGGTGGTG
>CACYJP010000174.1 GCA_902774725.1 uncultured Lachnospiraceae bacterium | reverse complement strand
CGGCTTTATAAGCTTCGAGTACAGATACAAGAACTTTAGCGTCTTTGTTGCCTGATGCTGCTATCTTTTGCTGCTTAGCCAGTTGAGACTCGATGGTTTCGAGATCTTTTAACTGTAATTCTGTATCGATAATACTCTTGTCTTCTAATGGATCAACAGGAGCTCCACTTTCGCGTACAATATTGTCATTGTCGAAGCAACGGATAACGTGAATAATTGCATCGCACTCACGAATGTTACCTAAGAACTTGTTGCCAAGACCTTCACCCTTTGAGGCGCCCTTAACCAAACCTGCGATGTCTACGATTTCACAGGTAGCAGGAACAATACGTCCTGGATGTACGATTTCTGCCAATTTGTTAAGACGCTCATCTGGTACGGTGATGACACCTAAGTTTGGTTCTATAGTACAAAAAGGGAAGTTAGCTGCTTGTGCTTTAGCACTTGACAGACAATTGAATAGAGTAGACTTACCTACGTTTGGAAGGCCTACAATACCACATTTTAAAGCCATATTTTTATTTTAAATCTTTGATTTTTAACGTTAAAATTCAATATGCAAAATTACAATATAATTTCGAAACAGCCAAATTAATGAGCTTCTAACCAGTTATTACCCCATCCTGCATCGGCAGTGAGTGGTACATCAAGGTGGAAGGCATTTTGCATCTCTTGTATTACAATTTGTTCTACCTTTTCTTTTTCTTCTGGATAGACTGAGAAGTTTAATTCGTCGTGTACTTGAAGAATCATCTTACTCTTAATACCTTCTTGGCGGAATCGGTTCCATATTTTAATCATGGCAACTTTTATAATATCAGCTTCAGATCCCTGAATAGGGGCATTGATAGCATTACGCTCTGCAAAGCCTCGTACTGTACCATTATGTGAGTTGATATCAGCTAAGTAGCGTCTACGGCCAAAAATGGTTTCTGCATAGCCGTTTTTTCGAGCGGCTTCTTTTGCTTTTTCCATATAGGCTTGCACCTTAGGAAAAGTTTTAAAGTAATCAGTAATCAAGTCTTTAGCCTCGCTATTACTGATGTTCATTCGTTGGGCTAGACCATAGGTTGTGATACCATAAATGATACCAAAATTAACCGCCTTGGCTCTTCTTCTGAGCTCCGGGGTAACCTCATTCTCAGGAACTCCGAATACCTGTGACGCAGTAATTGAATGTACATCCTTAGAAGAATTAAAAGCCTCGATAAGCTGAGAATCCTCTGATATAGAAGCCATAACTCTGAGTTCTATCTGGGAATAATCCGCATCCACGAAAACAAATCCCTCTTCAGGTACAAATGCTTTTCTTATCTCACGTCCTTCCGCAGTTCTGGCAGGTATATTCTGAAGATTAGGTTCTGTCGAGCTAAGTCTTCCCGTTGCTGTTACAGTCTGATTAAAACGGCTGTGGATCCTCCCATCTTTTCTGATTGTATCTATGAAGCCTTCAATATAAGTAGATTTAAGCTTTGTTTTTTTTCTGTAATCAATAATAAGCGGAATAATAGGATTCTCATCCTTAAGCTTTAGCAGAACATCAGCGCTCGTTGAATAACCACTCTTTGTCTTTTTTCCGGCCTTCAAGCCCATTTTTTCAAAAAGCATTACTCCCAGCTGTTTAGGAGAATTGATATTGAACTCTTCTCCGGCCGCCTCATATATCTCATCTGTAAGTCTGGATATCTCTAAGTCAAGCTCATTTCCATAGCTAATAAGAGCATCCTTATCTATACCGATTCCATAATTCTCCATACTATTCAGCACGAAAATAGTAGGATATTCAATTTCCTTATATAACGCCTCAAGCTCATTATCAGAAAGCTCCTTCATAAGCAGCGAATAGAGCTTTTCTGACACATATGACATATATGATATCAGCTTTCTGTAGCCCTCAGTATCATACGAGAAAATAGTCAGTTCTTCTTTTCCTATAAGTGTCTTCTGATCTTCAAATGTATGACTCAGATACTTGAACCCGATCAGATCATAGGTATAATTACTCGCAAGTGGATCAAGAAGATATGCAGCTACGCTGCAGTCAAAAAGCTTATCCTCTTCCTGAAGGCCCAGGGATTGGATGTAATCTTTGAGACTGATCATAGAAATAACCACATCAGAATCGATATCTTTTCTTATACCTGAAATAGAGCTTTCTCTTACTATATAAGTCTTGTCTGAAAAGCTTACAGCTCCGCCGGTCACCTCTGAATTGATTGGAAATATACCAAGCCCGATAGCCTCAGGCTTTTCTTTATTAACCAATTCTACAAGCTCATTATAAGATATATCCTCTATCCTTAAATCAATCGCACCGGTTTTTTCAGTGTCTGTATCTGCCGCATCGTATCTCTTAAGCATTGTCTTCATTCCAAGCTCTAGGAAGAAGTCATAAGAATCCTGACCAAGGATTTCCTTTAGAGTAACCTCAGAGGCATCTACACCTTTATCCAGCTCACAGTCAAGCTTTATCGTAGCAAGATCTCTCGAAAAGAGTGCCATTTCTCTTTGCTCATCAAGATTCTTACGGGCCTTATCAGGCTTGATATTATCTATATCTTCAAGAGCTGCTTCTATACTATGATACTTCTGAATTATATTTGAAGCTGTCTTAGGACCTATTCCCTGCACACCGGGAATATTATCAGAGGTATCTCCCATAAGCCCCTTCATCTCTATAAATTCAAGAGGAGTAACACCGTACTCTTCTATAACGTCCTTATCATAATAGTTTTCAACAGTTGTCTGACCACCCTTTGTTTTAGGAATTCTGACAAGCACCTTATCTGTAGCCAGTTGAAGAAGATCTCTATCTCCCGAAAGGATAGTTACATCCATATCCTTCTTGATAGCCTGTCTGGAATAAGTACCGATAATATCATCAGCCTCATAGCCACCCTTTTCCACATAGGTTATCTTCATTTTTGTAAGTATGTCCTTGATAAGAGGGAACTGCTCTCTAAGTTCAGGGTCCATCGGCTGTCTGGTACCCTTGTACTCGCAATACACCTTGTGTCTGAAGGTCGGCTCATGAACATCAAAAGCAACAATAATGTGTGTAGGTTTTTCCTCATCATATACTTTAAAAAAGATATTCAAAAAACCAAGAACAGCATTCGTATGAATACCATTTTTGGCTGTAAGTGTCTTAGGGAGTGCATAATAGCCCCTGTTCATTATACTGTTTCCATCAATCAGTAGTAGCTTCATTATTACCTAAATCCTCTCCGAGCTTTAATATGCTGTTATAATCATTATCCAGTCTTATAAAGCCTCTGATTCTTTCATAATCAGACACTTCCTTTTCGATTTTAATTCTCGCATCAATTTCAACATTGTCCTTATCGTCAAGGTACATAATATCACCAATATAGTCCTTATAATAAAAAGGCCCCTGTTCAATAAACTTTGTGCTTTGTTCAAAGGTGTATACCCTGTTCAAAATCCCAGCATACATAATTGTTCCGAGAATTTTCGAGATCTGCAGTAAGGTCCATATTGACATCAGTACGGTTATCGAGCTGTTTCATACCAACAAGAAGGGTATAATAGATCTCAAGCTCTTCGTGACATTTTTTGCAATTCTTCATGTGAATTACAAAGTCCTCCTGCTTGTTATCAGGAACTTTCCCTTCAATAAAAGGCATGATATATGATTGTGCCTCTAAATGTGTCATATCTGAACCTCAAAATCAAAAATGCAAACAGGAGTCCTGTAAATATCACAAGACTCCTGATAATAATTATAAATTGAAAAGACTGCTTGCTACACTACCTGCAATACCATTAGATGATGTTCTTGCTGTCTGTTCAGGGCCGTTTTTGTTGCTCATTGTAGTTCCCGGAATTGTAGGAGCCATAAGCACCTTACCGGTACCACGATAAACATTTACAAATCCCTCTCCTGTTGCTGCAGAGCCAAGCGCCTTACCGGTTATGGTTTCTACAGTAAACTGAAGTGACTTGGACCATGCTATAGCCATATTTCCGTCTATCTTCAGAACATCATTTTCAAGATTGAACTCTATAAGCTCTTCTCTTGGTACAGGACTTTCAAGAACTGCATATCCCTGTCCTGATAGTGTCAGGTTAAATAATCCCTCTCCACCAAGAACAGCAGATGATACGTTGCTTCTCTTCGTAATGCTCTCTTGAAGTGACATATCACAGCAGAGGAAAAGTCCATCATCAAGGACAACTCCGGGACCCCACTGAGCTATATCCTCAATAAGAATATAGTTATATGTCGGCTCAAGCATTACAAATCCCTGACCTGTATACTCAGGCTTAACACCAGACTCTCCTGTTACAGCACCCTTAACCATCTTTCCAAGGAAGTTTCCGACACCGGTTACTCCTGATGTGGTCTGAATATTTCCTGCAACCCACTGCATAGCACCTGCCTGTGTCTTACAAGCAGAATTGTTAAGCTGTACAAGAACCTGACGCTTTTTGCAATTCATTTCCTTCATAAAATATTCGCTTACTGCTGACCATGGTGAAACAGATAAGTCCTTCTGATGCTCGTAAACAAAATACTGTCCGCCACTGGCAATAAGTTTAATATTTTCATTATTAAACAAATTGTTAATATTGATCATTTTGTAACCCCCTTTTTTTTATAACCCCAAATATATTAATTATTAGTTGTTGATAAGCTTATCCTCATCTGACCAGCTGTAAAGTGAACGAATCTCTTTACCAACGATCTCTGATGGATGCTCAGCACCCTTCTTACGAAGTGCCTTGAAGTGAGCCTGTCCACTAGCTGATGACATATCAAGAAGGAAGTCTTTTGCGAAAGAACCATCCTGGATATCAGCAAGAACCTTCTTCATAGCCTTCTTTGTATCCTCAGTAATGATCTTTGGTCCTGTGATATAATCACCGTACTCAGCTGTGTTTGAGATAGAATATCTCATTCCTGCGAAACCACTCTGATAGATAAGGTCTACGATAAGCTTCATCTCATGGATACACTCAAAGTAAGCATTTCTTGGATCATAACCGGCTTCTGTAAGTGTCTCGAAACCAGCCTGCATAAGTGCAACAACACCACCACAAAGAACTGCCTGCTCACCAAAGAGGTCTGTCTCTGTCTCGATTCTGAAGGTTGTCTCAAGAAGTCCTGCTCTTGCACCACCGATACCTGCACCATAAGCAAGCGCCATATCCTGTGCATGACCTGTAGCATCCTGATATACAGCTATAAGACAAGGTGTACCCTTTCCAGCCTGATACTCTGAACGAACTGTGTGTCCAGGTGCCTTAGGAGCGATCATAGTTACATCAACGTCAGCCGGAGGAACGATCTGTCCAAAGTGAATGTTGAAACCATGTGCAAACATAAGCATGTTTCCAGCTTCAAGATTTGGCTCGATGTCGTTCTTATACATAGCTGCCTGCTTCTCATCATTGATAAGAATCATGATGATATCAGCCTTCTTAGCTGCCTCAGCTGTTGTGTAAACCTCGAAGCCCTGCTCCTCAGCTCTCTTCCATGACTTACTTCCCTCATATAATCCAATGATTACGTGAGCTCCTGAGTCCTTAAGGTTAAGTGCATGTGCATGACCCTGGCTACCGTAACCAATTATTGCGATAGTCTTACCATCCAGGAGTGAAAGATTACAATCCTGCTCATAAAAAATCTTTAAATCTGACATAATAATGCCTCCTTAATAAAAAAATATATTTGCTTAATTGAATAAGTAGCTAATTATTCAGCCTCTGCACGTCCTCGTACAAGACCTGTGACACCGGTTCTTACAATCTCCTGAATCTCAAAGCCTTCAAGAAGACTGGTGAACGCTTCAACCTTGTTGTTGTTACCTGTTATCTCAATCATGATAGATTCAGGTGAAACATCAACTATACTGGCTCTATATACATTTGCTACAGCAATTATCTGCTGTCTCTCATTTGCATCAGCCTTGATCTTTAACAGTACCAGTTCTCTTGTAACTGAGTCTCCATCCTTAAGTTCTATGATAGACCTTACATCCACCAGCTTGCTTAACTGACTCTTGATCTGAGTCAGTATTTTGTCATCTCCGGAAACTACAACAGTCATTCTGGAGATCTTTGGATCCTCTGTCACACCAACAGATAAGCTGTCAATATTGTATCCTCTTCTACTGAACATTCCGGACACTCTGCTGAGCACACCGGCAGTATTATCTACAAGAAGTGAAAGTACTTTTGTTTTCATATATTCACGTCCTTTCAAATAGTGATAAAAACATAAAATATTTTAGCTTTTATACAGATAAAAGTCAATGTTTTATATATTTTAAGATAAGATTAGATATCTTTTCTCCCATGACATCAGCAATAGTAATTACATCCTCGTGAGTAAGCA
>CACYJP010000173.1 GCA_902774725.1 uncultured Lachnospiraceae bacterium | reverse complement strand
ACCGTTTTTTATACGCCGATTTTTGTGTAAAATAGTGCATTTTTATTACATTTTTCGGGGCATATATATTTTGACCTTGGCACTTGTTTGTGATACAATATACTACGTGTATTTATGTCCAAAGGAGACTCACAATGAAGTTTACAAAAATGCATGGAATCGGCAATGATTATATATATATTAACTGCATAGAAAATACTATAGATGATCCGTCTGCACTGGCTAAGCGGCTGAGTGACCGCCATTTTGGAATAGGTTCTGATGGCCTTATTCTGATACGCCCCAGTGATAAGGCGGATTTTATGATGGATATGTATAATGCTGATGGTTCACGTGGAAAGATGTGTGGAAACGGAATCAGATGTGTAGGTAAATATGTATATGACCATGGCTTGACTGATAAGAAGATAATTACAATTGAAACTCTTTCAGGTGTTAAGACACTTACCCTGAGTGTCAAACCGGTAGATGAGGTGGAAGGCTTCAAGGAAGTTAGTAATAACGGAAATGTTGTTTCACACGTTACGGTAAATATGGGTTCACCGATTTTTGAGCCGAACGAGGTTCCGGTTGTTCTTGCGGAAGGATTCGTTGCGAAGAGAGTATCGGCTTATATCGATGCTAAGCCTGTAAAGGACTTCGGAATTGATCCTGATGAGAAGGTCTGCGTCGGAATGGGAATGGTATTTGGCGAAGACTTTTTCAGAGGAACCTGTGTTTCAATGGGTAATCCACACTGTGTAGTATATGTGGATGAGGTTGATGGTTATCCGGTTGAAACAATTGGACCGAAGTTCGAAATGAGCAACCTCTTCCCTGACAGAGTAAATACAGAGTTTGTAGAAGTGGTAGATAGAAATCATGTAAAGATGCGTGTATGGGAGCGCGGTTCAGGTGAGACACTCGCCTGCGGAACGGGAGCCTGTGCAACGGCTGTAGCATGTGTTCTGAATAACAAAACAGATGATACAGTAACGGTCAGCCTGTTAGGTGGGGATCTGAAGATCAGGTGGGACAAGGAAAGCAACACCGTGTTTATGACCGGTCCGGCAACCACTGTATTCGAAGGTGAATTTTAAGGCGTTATTAAAGCCTTGTAATAGAAGTTTTAAAACGAGGTAAGAATTATGATAAAAGTGAATAAGGATTATTTGAAGCTTCCGGGAAGTTATCTTTTCTCGGATATTGCAAAGAAGGTCAGCAGTTTTGCCGAGGCAAATCCGGATAAAAAGATAATCAGGCTGGGTATCGGCGATGTAACACAGCCGCTTTGTCCGGCAGTTATCGAGGCGATGCACAAGGCTGTTGATGAGATGGCGTCGGCTGATACATTTAAGGGCTATGCTCCTGATCTTGGCTATAGCTTTCTCAGAGATACGATTGTAGAAAAGGTTTACAAGAAACTTGGTGCAGATATAAAGGCTGATGAGATATTTATCAGTGATGGCGCAAAGTCTGATTCCGGAAATATCCAGGAGATTTTTGACAGGGATGTAAAGGTTGCAGTTTGTGACCCGGTTTATCCGGTTTATGTTGATACAAATGTAATGGCCGGAAGAACAGGAAGTTATGATGCGGCAACAGGGCTTTGGAGTGATGTTATCTATATGCCATGTACGGCTGATAATGGTTATTCGCCGGAACTTCCGAGTGGTGGAAAGGATGGTTTTGGTCCTGATAATAAGGTGCCTGATCTTATCTATCTTTGCTTCCCTAATAACCCAACCGGAGCAACGATAACAAAGTCACAGCTTCAGCAGTGGGTTGATTACGCGAACAGAGTTAATGCTGTTATCATCTATGATGCAGCTTATGAGGCTTATATCTCTGAGGCTGATGTACCTCACAGCATTTATGAATGTGAGGGTGCCCGCGAGTGTGCGATTGAAATCAGATCATTTTCAAAGAATGCAGGTTTCACAGGAACAAGACTTGGTTTCACGGTGATTCCAAAGGATATAAAGGATGTTGATGGAAATATGCTTCACAGCCTTTGGGCCAGAAGACACGGTACGAAGTTTAACGGTGCTCCTTACATCATTCAGAAGGCCGGTGAGGCGGTATATAGTGATGAGGGACAGAAGCAGACCGGAGAGCAGATAGCTTATTATATGAAGAATGCAAGGTATATCCTTGAAGGACTTAAGTCCGCAGGTTATACAGTTTCAGGTGGAGTAAATGCTCCATATATATGGCTGAAAACACCGGACAATATGTCAAGCTGGGACTTCTTCGACTTCCTTCTGAAGGAGGCAAATGTAGTTGGTACTCCAGGTTCGGGATTTGGACCAAGCGGAGAAGGACATTTCAGACTGACAGCTTTCGGAAGCTACGAAAATACAGTCGAGGCGATTGACAGAATTAAGAAGTTGTAGGAGCTTCTCTTAGCATAGCGAAGTATTTAATTAACGGGAGGTTATTATGAAGGTAGTATTACTTGCTGGAGGTTATGGAACAAGAATAAGTGAAGAGAGTCATCTGAAGCCGAAGCCGATGATCGAAATCGGTGGAAAGCCAATACTCTGGCACATAATGAAAGAGTATTCTTACTATGGTTTCAATGAATTTGTAATATGCGCAGGATATAAGCAGCATGTCATCAAGGAATGGTTTGCAAACTATTATCTGCATAACTCGGATATCACATTTGACTTTTCTGCTGACAACAAGATGACAGTACATAGCAACGTGGCTGAGCCTTGGAAGGTTACGATTGTTGATACCGGTCTTAATACGATGACCGGTGGTCGTCTGAAGAGAATTAAGGATTATGTCGGCGATGAGACATTTATGATGACCTATGGTGATGGTGTTTGTGATATCAATCTTAAGGAGCTCCTTGAATTCCACAAGAAGCACGGCAAGGCTGCTACGATCACTGCGGTCAAGCTGGGACAGAGATTCGGAATTCTTGATATAAATGAGGACGATGTTATAACGAGATTCAGAGAGAAGGAAGACTCTGAGGGTGCTCGTATAAATGGTGGATATATGGTTCTCGAGCCAACAGTTTTCGACTACCTCGAGGACGACACTACAGTATTTGAGCAGGGACCACTGAGAGGACTTGCTAAGGATGGACAGCTGATGGCTTATGAGTTCGACGGATACTGGCAGTGTATGGATACAAAGAGAGAGATGGATAAGCTGAATGAGCTGATTGATAGTGGCAAGGCGCCATGGATGGTTTGGAACAATGAGTGATTGGACGTCGAATTAATACTTCCACTCAGAGTATCGCTTGAGTCATATCGCTTTGCGATATGCAAGCCTTGCGTTGCAAGCCTTGGTTCTGCTTCGCAGAACACTTCTGTCCTATGGACAGACCCTCGATTCTTCGAATCGAGAGCTGACTCACTTCCGTTTCGGGTGCCCTAAAGGCCGCTTTGCTCGCTAAGCTCTCACGTCGTGCGATGCACTTGTGAGTCGCTAAGCGCCTAGACCCGAAAGGCCTCTTCGTGAAGGCATGCAACACGAATGTCAATTTGAGTGATTTTCTGACAAAACAGTTTATATAATCGCAATATGGCGCGGGAAAAATAAAGGATAGAGGAAGATGAATAAGAAAGATCTGGA
>CACYJP010000172.1 GCA_902774725.1 uncultured Lachnospiraceae bacterium | reverse complement strand
AAAGATAAGAATGCATATAAAGATTGGATGCATAGACAGACAACAGGTTCATCCGGAACGCCCCTTGACCTTTACAGCCTTCCAACGGACAGAGCTGCGGAGATAGCAAATCTCTTTAGATGTGCTTTACTGCAGGACAAAGGTTATAATCCATTTACGGGACGAATCTTCAGTACAATGGTACCAAAGCCGAAGGCTAAGAAGAAGATTTCAATCGGACCGACCAATATCCAAAAAAGCAGTATTTCCGAGCCTGACGAATTGGTTGAAGCATACAATGATGCAAGACCTGATTTCTATTATGGAAATAAAACAGCTGTGCTTATGATTGCACAGTATGCATTAGAGCACAATATAAAGCTTCATACTCCGAAATGTGTAGGTTCTATTTCGGAGGCCCTTGATGACAATGCCCGAAGAATGATCAATAAGGCATATGGTCCGGGAAGACTTTTTGATATCTATGGATGTGCGGAAGTAGGTAATTTTGCGGTAGATAGAGCGTCTGAACCGGGAAAGCATCTTATATGGAATGATACCCATGTGGCAAATCTTTACAATAAGAAAGCAGTCGAAGGGCAGGATAATGCTTATACAGGTCAGCTTATGCTGACATCTCTTATACATAGGGGATTTCCTCTGGTGAATTATATTGTTGGAGACACAGTTGAGATCACTTACGAAGACGGTGTTCCTTATATAACACGTATACTCGGAAGAACCAATGATGTTATTAAAAATGCAGATGGTTCTTCATTCAAGTGGATGCATATAAATCGTATAATGTTCGGAATAACTGATATTACTCAGTTTAGAATTGTTCAAAAGACATATACAGATCTTACATTTGTTCTTGCATCTCAGGATATGAGTGATGAGAGGAAGGCTGAGATAGAAGATACAATAACAAAAAGAGCCCGAGAAATCTTCGGAGAAGATATGAATAAAAAGGCTAAAAATATTACTTTTGAATGGCATGACAGGATTCCTCCTGATCCTACAGGAAAGATAAGAATCCTTGTTTCAGAAGTAAAATAATATATTCGATAACTTTCGTTGTTTTTTTGATTTTTCCTATTGACTATGCTTCTTAATGCAATTACTATGAAGTAGTATAGTGCGTTGATGAGCATCTATGCTGATGAAAAGCATCCGGTTCGGTGGGGGATGATATTTCATTATAAAAGTATTTAGGGAGGATTTAAGTAATGAAAAAAATCAAAAAAATGCTTGCGCTTCTTATGGTAGCATTTGCGATTGTAACTTTGGTTCCTTCAATTGGTGAGGGAAAGAAAGTACAGGCTGCATCATATGTTCAGACAGGTGCAACAAAGACATCCGTATCATTCAAATGGCCTGCACAGTCAGGTGCAACTCAGTATTACATTGGCTATGGTCTTGATTCAAGTTCAGCTGATAGGATGGCTAAGTCAAAATCTATCGCTGTTGGTAGCGGAACAACATCTTATACATTAAAAGGACTTGCAGCAGCAAAGAAATATTGGATTTCAATTTACTACAACAAGAATGGTTATGTATACTACGCAGCAGGTGGATATGGAAAAACATTATGTAACATTGTTTCATACATAAGAGTTTTTAATTACTCAATTTCCAGAACAAGTAATGCTGCATCTTGCGAGTTCCAGTGGCCTGAGAAACCATACGTTGATGGATATGAGTATGAAGTAAAGTCAAATGGCGGAACTGTTATTGCTTCAAACAAGACAACATATTTTAATTCAGCATCTGTAAGTGGTCTTAAGAAAGATGTTCAGTATAAGATTAGAGTTAGAGCTTTCTATACAATTAACGGCAAGAAGGTATACAGTGGATGGTCAAACAGTTATTTCTTTGTTCCACAGCCACTTGTTACCAGCGCAGTAATTGATAGCAATGGTCGACTTACACTTAAGTGGAATAAGGTTAAGTCAGTTAATTCTTATGAAATCTACATTTCTACAACATATGGCGGAACAGTAGGTTATAAGAAGGTTGCAACTGTTAACGGAGCTGATAATACATCAAAGGTACTTACATCATTTGATGGTAAGAAGTTCAATGCAGCATCAAAAGATTATTATATACTCATTCGTGCTGTAAGAAAGACAAGCTCAACAACATACTACAGTGGAACACTTAACTCAACAATTATTTCACCTATTTTCAAGAACAGATAATATAAACTATATTGATCTATATTTAATAGGATGCTTCAAATAAAGAATATTGGCGATAAAGGGATGTGGTTTTGACTACATCCCTTTTAAATTTTTCAGCAGGACATTTATGTGTAATGTAAGAAGAATTACACGGGTTTTATAAGAAGAATATTATGTATTTTGTAGGGAGAATATTATGCATTTTGTAGGAAGAATATTATGCGTTTTGTAAGAAAAATATTATGTGTTTTGTAAGAAAAATATTATGTGTTTTATGATATGAATTATATGTATTTTTATAAGGGATTTTTTTGTAAATATGTGTTGACATGAAATATCAAATATACTATAATCTAACTCTGTGACAAGACGTGACGAGCTCTAACCATGCCCCGGAATAGAGGGTCATCGGATTGCCGAATAGGAATAGAATAGATTTTTAAGGAGGAACTTTCGATATGAAGAGCTTTGTTGCAAGCCCATCAACCATTGAGAGAAAGTGGTACGTAGTAGATGCCACTGGACATACATTAGGTCGTCTTACATCAGAGATTGCCAAGATACTTAGAGGAAAGAATAAGCCTACATACACACCAAGTATTGATACAGGTGATTATGTAATCGTTGTTAATGCTGAGAAGATTAAGGTTTCAGGTAATAAGCTTAATGATAAGATTTATTACAGCCACTCAGACCATGTAGGCGGACTTAAGTCTATAACACTTAAAGAGCTCCTTGCTAAGGATAGCACAGAAGTTATCAAGCATGCAGTTAAGGGAATGCTTCCTAAGGGACCTCTTGGAAGAAGCATGATGAATAAGCTTTTTGTTTATGCAGGTCCAGATCACAAGCAGCAGGCACAGAAGCCTGAAGCACTTGAGATTAAGTATTAATTAAGGAGGAAGACATTATGGCAAAGGCAGCTAAATTCTACGGTACAGGAAGAAGAAAGAGCAGTGTTGCACGTGTTTACCTTGTACCAGGTTCAGGAAAGATTACTGTTAATAAGAAATCACTTGATGATTATTTTGGATTAGAGACACTTAAAGTTATCGTTAAGCAGCCACTCGTTGCTACAGGTGCTGAATCAAAGTATGATGTACTTGTAAACGTATATGGTGGTGGTTTCACAGGTCAGGCTGGTGCTATCAGACATGGTATTGCAAGAGCACTTCTTACAGTTTCAGCTGATTTCAGACCAACACTTAAGGCAGCAGGATATCTCACAAGAGATCCTCGTATGAAAGAGAGAAAGAAGTACGGTCTCAAAGCAGCTCGTCGTGCTCCTCAGTTCTCAAAGAGATAATCTTTCGAGATTCAAAAAGAATTTACAAACCTCAGAAACTCAGTGTTTCTGGGGTTTTTATTTTATCTATAATTGTATTCAGTTGTGGTGGGGTTTTTCTTTTATCTATAATTGTATTCAGTTGTGGTGAAACGCAGAAAATTTTGTACCGTAAACAGCGAGTAAACAGCAGGTAGACAGCAAAATTATCAAGTCTTAGATTTTATTTATTGCTTCTACCAGAGACTGGATATCAAGGTGTGTGTACACTTTCTCTGTCAGAGACATTGCTCCGGAGTGTCCTACGATTTTCTTGATCATTGTAGGATCCACATGAGCTTCCGCCAGCATTGATATGCAGGTGTGCCTAGTATCATGAGGATTGTGCTCCATACCAAGGTTTTCTATTAGTGGTGTCCAGTAGCTGTCTTTATAGTTCCTGTAGGTGAATTTTTTGTTGTCATCTGTGTGAAGAAGGTATTCACAGTCAGAGGATTCATACCAGGCTTTGTAGAATGGTAGAACCTTATCTGCTATAGGAACCTTTCTGATACCATTTTCAGTCTTACTTAGTATCACATCGAAATACTGTTCTTCAAGATGAACATTTTTCTTTTCCAAATCCAGTAGTTCAGATATTCTACAGCCGTTGTAAATCAGCATCAGTACTGTCTGGTAGAACGGATCATCCTTGAGTTCCCATAACCTGTCAATCTCAGCTTTTGAAAAGATATCTCTCTCAACCTTGTTTGGATTTTTATCCTTATACTTGAGGATATCTACAAATTCGGAATAGTCCTTGTTACAGATATCGTTCTTAAGAGCGTAATCGTAAAGCTGATTGAAAAGGACTTTGATCTTACGGAGTGTAGGATAATTTTTTCCGCAGGTATCAATGACATTCTGAAGCTCTGCCAGCCTTATATCTCTAAAAGTTTTGTTGTAAAGGGTGCCACATACGTTATATGAGGCTGTATACCCATGTACGTTGGATTTAGAGATGGCAGGATACTTTGCTTCAGACCAGGCATTATATACGTCTGTGAATGTCATTTTGGCTGCTTTTGTATCAAATGGATTCTGATGATAATCTGATAGCATTTGCAAGCCTTCCTGCTTGGTTTCAGCATATCCTATGACATTGTACGTCTGCTTTTTGGTACCTTTTTCCGGATCAATGGTCCATCCGGTGGTTACTCTTACCATATAGGGCTTTCTGCGTTTCCCGGACATTTTCATAACACTTCCATATCCGTTTGGTAATTTCAAGTATTATCGACCTCCTTTGATGCTCAGGTAATTTATGAAAAAGGGGATAGTCCCTTAATCACCTTTCTTATCGGGCAATGCTACATTTGCGTAGTATGCAAGTTCTGTTTCAAACCAGTGATTAAATCTATCTTCATTTGATAGGCCTTGTTCAAGGCTTTCTCGTTCATCTGCGTATCTTTCCAGAAAAAGGCAGAGATCTGCGTTGTTTTCTGCTATTTCATCGTTTCCCATGAATTTAAGGCTACAGCTCCACTCTTCAGTTTTTGGCGGGCGATTTACGTCTATATTGAAGTGAAGACCTGCTTTTTTATTTAATTCGTTTAGAACATAGAGGACATCTGAGAGAGTATCTAAAGTGATGTTCTTCTTCTGATATCCAATAAGTTCTGCCGGGGAGATATTAAGAATATTTGCGATCTCATTCAGTATACCTATTGAAGGTTCTATTTCACCGCTTTCATATTTCTGTACGGTACGCATAGTTTTGCCTAGCCTGTTAGCCAGTTCAGTCTGACTGAGGTGCTGAGCTTTGCGGGCCTGCTTAATTCTATTTCCAATATCAGATCTATTATTCATCATACTGACCTCCTTGTGTGAATTGTAACATGTAGTAATACGAATTGCAAGAACGTAATACGAATTACAAATACATATTTTGTGTTGACAAATGAATTACTAAGACGTATTATCAAAATACGAACTGATAATTCGTATTTTAAGCGGGAGGAGGTGAAAAAAGTATGGAAGACAAAAAGTTATATGTAGAACTGCCAAGATTTACCGGTAGAAATGTTCCTATAACTGAGGTTGCCGAGGCAATGCACAAGGATGCACAGTTCGTAAGAATTGGAATCCAGCAGGGGATATTCAAATTTGGATATGCCATGAAGAAAGAGAATTCCAGTGAATACAACTACTATTGTCCAGACAGAAAGGTATGGGAAGAGATTGGATACTTTAGTCCAGAAGCAGTCTAAAATGAAAAAACTCTCTTGCTGGTAACAAGAGAGTGAATGAAAAGCCGGAGCTTTTGTAAATTCGATTAAATAAAGTATAGCAAGGGTTCCGGCCAAGTTCAACAAAAAAGTAAGATTGGAGGAATCAAAATGGAAACAAGCAAACCAGAATTAAAGCTTATCCAGATGTCAGATGTAGAAGCTGAAGAAGTTTCCTGGCTATGGTATCCGTTTATACCATATGGAAAGCTTACCATCATTCAGGGAGATCCCGGGGATGGAAAAACAACTTTTGTACTAAATGCAGCAGCGAAGTTATCAAAAGGAATTTCGTTAGATACAGGTCTGCAGAGTGAGGAACCAATAAACATCATATATCAGACAGCAGAAGACGGACTGGCTGATACGGTAAAGCCAAGACTTGAAGGTGCCGGGGCTGACTGCTCCAAAATCCATGTGATAGATGAGAGTGATAAATCGCTATCAATGGTAGATGAGAGAGTTGAACAGGCAATCATAAGGACTGGAGCAAAACTCTTGATTCTGGATCCACTACAGGCATATCTCGGAGGCGGAATGGATATGAATAGAGCTAACGAAGCAAGAGATATGACTAAGAAGCTGGGAGCTCTGGCGGAGAAGTACAAATGTGCAGGGATCAATTGACTTCTACGCAGTAGCAAGAAGTGTCCTGCTGGTAGGAAGGATAGAAGGAGAACCGGAACTAAGGGCAATAGTCCAAATAAAGAACAATTTAGCAGCATTTGGACATTCAAAGGCCTTCAGATTATCAGAAAAGGGATTCGAGTGGATTGGAGATTATGAAATAACCGCAGACGAAGTTCTCGGAGGAATTGCACCGAAAGCGAATAAGCAGGAAAAGGCGATAGCTCTTCTGAGAGAATTGGCTGAAGACCATAATATGATCCCAAGTAACGAGGCAGTAGAACTGGCTAAAGAAGAGGATATATCAAAAAGAACTCTGGAGATAGCCAAAAATGAACTTGGGATAAAAGCCAGGAGAATCAACAATACCTGGTACTGGATATTGAAAGAGAACGAATGATAATCAAGACCGCAACAATGTAAGGTATCTGAAGTTACACTCTTAAGATTGCAAGGTTGTAAAAAGATAAAGACACTGCATTGTTGCGGACTAGAAGAAAGGGACGAATGAAAAACGTACAGATATCACAGGAATTATTTATAAGGCTGGTACGATTACTGGTCTTTGAGTTTGATGAAGATACTGATCTGATCAAAAAAGAACTTGAAGACAAGATGGAAAAACTAGCAAGGCATGAAATCTATTCAAAGTTCAAGACAGCACCCACTGAAGAGGAGAAAGAAAAAGCTCGTCAGGACTACCTCGATATGGTGGGAATGCACAGGGATTTTAGATGGTGATTTCCCTTGATGGTTTGAACGGGAGCGTGACACGCTCCGGTAATAATCAGCCCAGGAATGAATGGTTTGGCAGGCGAGCGGAGCGAGCTTCCCCATAACGTGTCGTTATGGGTAACCCCCTATGGATAATGACATTACACATCATTATCCGGGGGC
>CACYJP010000171.1 GCA_902774725.1 uncultured Lachnospiraceae bacterium | reverse complement strand
GGTTTCCGAATGTTTCTAGGATTGCGAGAATTTCGTAAGAAATGGAGCAATCCGTATGTCATATGGTGTCAAAAGGTACTTTTGACACCCACATCATAATATTTATAGTATAAAAGAGAGGATAGAAAGCTATGAAATATTTTGTTACAGGTGTTTGCGGTCAGTTAGGCCATGATGTGATGAATGAGCTTGCATCTCGCGGATATGAGGGTGTAGGTAGTGATATTCAGCCTGAGTATAGCGGTGTTGCAGATGGAACAGCAGTTACTACGATGCCATACATCTCACTTGATATTACTGACAGAGCTGCAGTTCTGAAAACTATTCAGGATGTAAAGCCTGACGTGGTTGTTCACTGCGCAGCATGGACTGCCGTTGATGCAGCAGAGGATGAAGAAAATCAGCCAAAGGTAAGAGCGATAAATGTTGATGGTACGAAGAACATCGCTGATGCCTGCAAGGAACTTGATTGCAAGATGATATACATTTCCACTGACTATGTATTTAACGGACAGGGCGAGAAGCCTTGGGAGCCTGATTGCAAGGATTATGCTCCGCTTTGTGTATATGGTCAGACCAAGCTGGATGGTGAGAAGGCTGTTGCCGGAACACTTGATAAATACTTTATAGTACGTATCGCCTGGGTATTTGGCCTTAATGGAAAGAACTTCATCAAGACTATGTTAAATGTCGGAAAGACGCATGACAGAGTAACAGTAGTAAGTGACCAGATCGGAACGCCTACTTACACGCTCGACCTTTCGAGACTGCTTGTGGATATGAGTGAGACTGATAAGTACGGCTATTATCATGCAACAAATGAGGGCGGATACATATCCTGGTATGATTTTACTGTTGAGATATATAAGCAGGCAGGCTACACAACTGAGGTTGCACCTGTTACTACAGCAGAGTATGGTATCTCAAAGGCTGCAAGACCTTTCAACTCAAGACTTGATAAGTCAAAGCTCGTTGAAGCAGGCTTTGAACTGCTTCCAACCTGGCAGGATGCGCTCAGCAGATATCTTAAGGAGATAGACTTTTAACTGAAAATAGGTTATAAATATTGTAGCAGTTATAGCTACGGTGAAATAAAAGTGTTTTTAAGAAAAGGAGACGAGTATGGACGAGAATAATAACTTCTCTAATATGGGTCCGGATCCAAGTATTTTATCCGGTAATCCACAGCAACCACAGGGAAATCCTTATGGTCAGCCGCAGGGTGATCCATATGCACAACCACAGGGAGATCCATATGCGCAGCAGACCAATGGGTTCAACCAGTATTCGCAGCCACAGCAGCCGGATATGAACCAGTATGGCCAGCAGCCACAGGGAGATCCTTATGCACAGCAGCCACAGGGAAATCAGTTTTCACAGCAGCCACAGCCTGCAATGGAGTTTAACAGCCAGCCACAGCAGGACTTTGGTTATCAGCAGCCGGCTGCACAGATGGGAGGACAGCCACCTGTACCACCAAAGAAGAAGAAAACAGGACTTATTATCGGTATTATCGTTGCCGCTATAGTTCTTATCGGTGGCGGAATAGCTGCATATTTCCTGTTCTTCAATAAGGCATCAGATGGTCTTGATGGAGCTGAGAAGGTTTGTAAGGAGTTCCTCGAGGCTTATGGAGAACTTGATGTAGATAAGATGTTCGAGAATATACCGAAAGAGGCTACAAAGGGAATCGGTATGTCTGATTTATCCGGTGACAAGAAGCAGGTTGAGCAGACACTTGAATTCCTTAAGGGACTTTTTGAGATAGATGACATCAAGGTTGAAGATTCAGAAATACTCGAAGGTTCTGATTTCGATTCTTATGTAGATAAGTTTAACACAGATAATAATTGCAGCCTTTCCTTTGATAAGGGTGCAAAGGTCAAGATGAGCTGTGTTATCAAGATCTCATTCTTTGGACAGAGTGAAGAAGAAGAACAGGAGCTTACATTTATCTGCGGTTATAAGGATAAGAAGTGGTATATCATTGATGCCGATGATGGTGATGATGGTATGACAGAGCTTGAGGCAACTACAGAAGCTATCGTTGATTATGAGGTTGATAGTACGGAGGCTACAACAGATGATGATCTGAGTACAGATGATGATGCAGAGGAGCCTTTTGTTTCAACAGCTCCTTCAAAGACTGTAGAGGCTCCTGCTGAAGTAGGAGATAAGCTTGAGGATCTTAAGTTCAGCTTTGACGGAAAGGTATACCAGCTCCCATTTGCAATTTCAGAACTTCCAAGTGACTGGAAGATGATCTTTGAGCTTGATGAAGATGAGAAGAATATCGCTGCAGGAGAGACCTCATACTCAAATGGATACAGAAATGATAAGTATGATAATTCTTGTTCATTATATGTTTCAGTAAGCAATAATACTGATAAGGAAATCCCATATGAAGAAGGAAAAGTAACATCATTCTCATTCAATATTGCATACTGCGATAGCGATAATTATCCTGAACTGATTCTTCCAAAGGGAATTACTTGGGGATCAAATGAAGCTGATATAAGGGTAGCTTATGGAACAGATTACTCAACATATGATTCAACAGATGGTGATTATCGTATAATTACTTTCTCGCTTAGCGGCGAAGGCTACTATGATACGATAACATTCTATGTTGATCACGAGGATGGACTGAATAACTTCTCAATGAGTCATAGCGAGTATTAAATTAAACTTAGCAGCAGGTTTTTTCTGGGATTACGGAAGGAACCTGCTGTTTTATTGCAAAGGAAGTATATGAATAAGGAAAGTATTCGAAAAGAATGTATTCGAAAAGAAAGCATTCGAAAAGATATAATCAAAAAAAGAAGTGCTATGTCAGAGGACGAGGTGGAAAGAAGCTCTAAGAGTATCTGCAGTAAAATAGTTGCAACAGATGCTTATAAAAACTCTGAGTCCGTGCTTGTCTATATGAGCATTCGAAATGAGGTTGATCTTTCGAGTCTGATTGAACAGGCGCTTTCAGACGGGAAAAATGTATATATCCCTAAGACCTATGGCGAAAGAAAAATGGAGTTTTATTTGTATGATGGTGAGTTTGCTGTTGGGGGCTTTGGGATACAGGAGCCGAAGAGAGTGAGTGAAGATAGCAGGTTTAAGAAAGAGCTTTATGCTGCTTGTAATAATGAAATCCCGAGTGTGCTTGTAATAGTTCCCGGCGTTGCTTTTGATAAAGCAGGAAACAGACTCGGTTATGGTGGTGGATATTATGATACATTTCTGGAGAGCCTAAAGACATCAACCATAGGCGTGGGCTACAGCTTTCAGCTTCTGGATGAAATCCCCATCGGAGAGCATGATGTGAAGCTTGATGCTATTGTGGTGGGATAAGTATGAAAGATATATGTGGTGGGATAAGCATGAAAGATTTTTTGACACTCACACCGCTATATGTTAAAGTAGAGAAGTTGTGGGATATTAAAATTATTTTGCAAGGAGGCAAATATGGTTACTGCAGTAGTAGGTGCGAATTGGGGAGATGAAGGTAAAGGAAAAATAACTGATATGCTCGCTGAAAAGGCTGATATCATTATCAGATTTCAGGGCGGTGCAAATGCAGGACACACTATTATAAATGATTATGGAAGATTTGCGCTTCACACACTTCCGTCAGGTGTTTTCTATGGACACACCACAAGTATTATCGGAAATGGTGTTGCACTTGATATACCTAAGCTTTTTAAAGAGG
>CACYJP010000170.1 GCA_902774725.1 uncultured Lachnospiraceae bacterium | reverse complement strand
GGTATAGTATGACAGAAATTAAAACTGAAGTTTCAGATCTTCGGCTCAGATATGAGCTAGCGAGAGACAGAATAAGAGAGATTCCGGATGATACAGCTCAGATGAAGCAGGTTTATCTGGATTTTTTTGTTGAAAAAAGTAAGTATATCAGCTATGCACTTGAGGTGTTTGATGGCCTTCAGGATGGAAGTGTGTCTTATAGCTCGCTCAGTTACGATGAACTGGAAAGCATAAATAATGAGCTTTACAAGGATATACTTGGAAGTAATTATGACAGGTCTTATTCAAACCCTGACTTCGCCGAAAAAAAGCTTGGAGTTATGGGCAGAGCTTTTTCATACATTTCTGCAGAGCTTCAGGGGCTTCCGGGTTATATATATGACGGGAAGACGGAGTGTATAGTTTACCTGCTTGAGCTTTTCCTTGAGATTTACTTAATGTTTGGTGATGATACGCCGAAGCTTTCTGATATAGAAAAGGCGATTTATTATTATGCATTTGATTATATAGAGTTTTTCGCTTATGACAGAATGTGTGACAGCTTTATTCCTGAAAGAGGAACTGCTTATCAGATACTTGAGGATAATTCGTTTGATGATCCGGAGGATGTGAGATATCTATATGGCTATGGAGAGTATATATCTGATACTGAAATAAGCCTTGCGAAGCATCTCGCCTCGATGGATGATGAGAAGCTGGATAAGCTATCTAAGACCTTTACTGATGGCTTCAGACGCGGCTTTGATATGATGAATATAGATTTTACAGGAAAAAACAGTGTTTGTATCAGATATCATATCGGTCAGGAAAGAATAGTTAAAAGGGCGATGAAGTATTTTGATGAGATGGGGCTTAAAACCATTATTATGAGATATGCTTTAAACAGAGGCCTTAGAAAGGGTGTTATAAAACAGGGCTTTGAGGGCAAGTCGCCAAATATGCAGTTTGAGTTTGATCATAGAAATGATGACTACCTTTTCCTTGATTCAAGATATGCAGATAGAAGAATAAATGCTGCCAAAAAATCGAGTGAAAAGCTGTCAGAATATTTTACCGGCTTTGCAGGTCCTGCTGTTATCGAGAGCTTTGGAGAGGAGCTTTTCTCGCCTGTAGTAAAGGAGAGTGCTGCTGTTTATTCGGACGAGCAGCAGGCGCTTAAAATGAAGATATACGGAAAGCTGGGAGAGATATCAAATGAGTTTCTTCCGGGTGACAGCTACAGCTTTTCTATAATAGCATTTCCGCTTCCGGATATAGGGGATGATTTCTCGGATATATTTGAGGAGACAGCAGAGATAAACTCTCTGGATAATGCCAAGTATGTAAAGATCCAGCAGAGCATTATAGATGTACTTGATACATCCGAGACAGTTCATGTTGAAGGAATGAATGATAACAGGACTGATATGACCGTACAGATGAGGCATCTCGAGGATCCTAAGACTCAGACTCAGTTTGAGAACTGTACAGCGGACGTTAACATACCTCTTGGTGAGGTTTTCACTTCTCCTGTGCTTAAGGGAACAAATGGTGTATTAAATGTAAGTGGTGCCTATCTGAATGGCTATTTCTTCAAGGATATCGAGCTTGTATTTAAGGATGGAGTGGTCACTGACTATTCTTGTAAGAATTTTGATGATGAGTCTAAGGGTAAGCAGTATATAAAGGATAATATCCTGTTCAGTCATGATTTTCTTCCGCTGGGAGAGTTCGCAATAGGAACAAATACGCTTGCGTATAGTATGGCCAGGAAATATAATATACTTGAGAAGCTTCCGATTCTTATAGTTGAGAAGACCGGACCACATTTTGCTGTAGGAGATACCTGCTACAGCCATGCAGAGGATCATGCGGTGTTTAATCCTGACGGAAAGGAAATAGTGAGCCGGGAAAATGATTTTTCTCTTCTCAGAGATACAGAACCGGAGAAGGCATATTTTAATTGCCACACAGATATAACAATACCGTATAATGAGCTGGGGAGACTTTATGCGGTTGATAGTGAAGGAAATGAAACTGACATTATTGTAAATGGAAGGTTCGTTCTGCCGGGAACAGAGGAGCTGAATAAAGCGCTTGATTAAGGGGGAATCGAGAGTTGTTCTTTTGGAGAAGGAATGAAGACGGGGTGCGTGGAATGACAGAAAGAAAAAGCTTCACTAAAAAAAGAATAATGAAAAGGAAGGTAGTCTCTTGTCTGCTTAGTACGCTTCTGGTTTTATCTGTCTTAAAACCGGGATTTATTTCGAACGCTGCTTCAGGATGGAATAGTGATTCGTATGGATGGTACTATGTGACGGGAGACTCTTATTATGCAGGTCAGTGGGCTGAAATTGGCGGCTACTGGTATTATTTCACATCTGACGGATATATGGATTACAGCGAATACCGTGATGGTTGCTGGCTCCAGTCTGATGGTGTCTGGAATACTGCTTATTCAAACGGCCAGTGGAAGGTTAATAGTACCGGCTGGTGGTTTGAGGATGGCGGCTGGTATGCGGTTAGTCAGTGGCTTTGGATAAATGGTTCCTGCTATCATTTTGATGATTCGGGATATATGGAATACAATTGTTATCGGGACGGCTGCTGGATCACGGCTAGTGGTGCGTGGGATACTTCGTCCAGTTCCGGTAAATGGGCTAGCGACTCCACCGGATGGTGGTACGAGGATAATGGCTGGTATCCTAAGAATCAGGGACTCTGGATAGACGGAGCATATTACTGGTTTGGTGATGACGGATACTGGGATGAGGCTGAGACTGAAAAGAAAAGAGCTTCAGGAAATGATGGAAGAAATGGCTCTTCAGGTGGAAACGGTGCGTCCGGTGGTGGAAATAGTTCCGGTGGACGTGGTTATGGTGCAGCGAAGCTTGTATACGGTGATTATTACTATAAAATAATACCGATGCTGGAGCCTTTTAACGAATATTTCTATATAGAGACTGATAATCCGGATCCGGACAGCTTTTCCTTTGTAGATGAGTCTACTGTTTATGGAGATAATGGCACCGGAAGTATTGAGCCTGTAACTTCTACTTTTAGTGATGTCAGCTATGAGGATACAAATAAACTCAGAGTAAAGGGCGGTTATATATTTGCAGGCTCTTATACAGATGGTGGTACAATCAGACTTAAGGCAAGAACTGTAGTAGGAGAGTATCCTGTTTATAACATAACTACCGGTGAAACAACTTATAAAAAAGAGTACGAGGACCAGCTTACTGATGCGACGGTTGATATAGGAAAGCTTGTTGATGAGGCTGATTATCTAATTCAGACTTATAGTGGCGGAGCAACTGATTTCTTTGGAAAGCTCTCAAACATACAGAGTGGTTTTTCAAGCATCTGCCTATATAGTGGGGCGAGCATAAGAGGACAGCTCTAT
Organism: uncultured Lachnospiraceae bacterium; assembly: GCA_902774725.1. Classification (GTDB taxonomy): domain Bacteria; phylum Bacillota; class Clostridia; order Lachnospirales; family Lachnospiraceae; genus Eubacterium_Q. Next base: position 329 of record CACYJP010000170.1, on the reverse strand, counting down.
AAGAGCACGACAAGCCCATATTATGGAATATCCAATTCTCCTCATATAGACCAGGGACTTTACATACAGAGTCCTTATGGAAGAAAGGGAGGAAAGGGTCTTCTTGTATCTTACCTATATCCTTTCAGATACGATTCTTTGGGATTCCCTGGAATGATGGGAAGAATAGCAACAAGGCTTGATGCGTCAGCTACATATAAATGGAATTCTAATAGTCACTGGCTTATCGATGTTACTTATAATGGAACAACAAAATCCTATGGTGGTCAGGGTAATGGCGGAGGACAGCCTATAACTCAGGATAAGGTAAACTACTGGTTTACATTTGA
>CACYJP010000169.1 GCA_902774725.1 uncultured Lachnospiraceae bacterium | reverse complement strand
CTGCATCGTTTCCAACCTTAACTGTTGCTGTGCTTCCGCCGTTTACAACCTTTCCAGGTCCCTGTTTGCTGCTAAGTGCTCCCTCAAGAACCTTTACCTTAAGAGTTACATTTCCTTCTGTAAGTCTTGGAACACTTGTCAGATTCCATGTAACTGTATGGTTTACCGCATCGTATTTTCCACCATTTGGGGCACTGACAAATTCTACGTTCGCATCAAGCTTATCTACGATCACTACATCTGCTGCTATTGTCTTATAGTTCTTGTAGCTTATCTGGTAGCTTATCTCATCTCCAACATTAACAGGTCCGAGCTCTCCGTTTCCTACGTAAGGAGCTGTTTCTTTTTTGTGCGGATCTTCAGGGGTATATTCATTAACAGGATTCTCTACCAGATCAAGTGTATATGCACTATCATTTCCAACCTGCACTGTTGCTGTGCTTCCGCCGTTTACGACCTTTCCGTTTCCGCCCTTTGAAGCTAATGCCCCTTCAAGCACCTGAACCTTAAGATTTACTGTTCCTTCTGTCTGCGCTGCTATATCTTTAAATGTCCATGTAACTGTATGTGTTGCAAGATCATATACTCCATTCGGAGCTTCAACAAACTTTACGTTTTTATCAAGCTTATAGCTTATTTCGTATTCTATTTCATCTCCTACATCAACAGCACCAAGGACACCATTTCCTTTATAAGGAGCCTTCTCTTCCTTCTTTGGTGCATCAGGTACAGGATTTTCTACAACTTCAAGGCTCTTTGCTGCATCGTTTCCAACCTTAACTGTTGCTGTGCTTCCGCCGTTTACAACCTTTCCGGGTCCCTGCTTGCTGCTAAGTGCTCCCTCAAGAACCTTTACCTTAAGTGTCTCATTTCCTTCTGTAAGCTTTGGTACACTTGTCAGATTCCATGTTACTGTATGTGTTACCGCATCGTATGTTCCACCATTTGAGGCGTCTACAAATTCTACGTTTGCATCAAGCTTATCAACGATTACTACATCTGATGCTATTGTCTTATAGTTCTTGTAGCTTATCTGGTAGCTTATCTCATCTCCAACATTAACAGGTCCGAGCTCTCCGTTTCCTACGTAAGGAGCCGTTTCTTTTTTGTGCGGATCTTCAGGTGTATATTCATTAACAGGATTCTCTACTTTATCGAGCTTATATGCAGGATCATTTCCTATCTGAACTGTAGCTGTGTCGCCACCGTTTACAACCTTTCCAGGTCCCTGCTTGCTGCTAAGTGCTCCCTCAAGAACCTTTACCTTAAGAGTCACGTAACCGGAAGTGTCTGCAGTTACACCACTCATATTCCATGTTACTTTATGGTTTACCGCATCATATGAACCCTCATTTGATGCACTTACAAACTCCACATTAGAATCAAGCACGTCTTCTATAACTACATCAGCATTCTCAGAACAATAGTTTGTATATGATATCTTATACTCTATCTCATCTCCGACATCCACGTTACAAAGAGTTCCGGTTCCCTGGTCGGGACTTATTTCCTCTTTTGTCGGAGGAATCACCTTATCATAAACATTATGCGCAAAGAATTCTACAAACTGACTGTATCTATCAGTAGTACCGGCCTTATAATCTCCTAAAACTTCAGGATCACTGGAACTTAGTCCCGATGTCGACCTGTCACTCACGTGATTTTTATCCACTATGCCATCTAGTCTGTTTACATACTCAGTCTCAATATATGTATATCTGTATATCCATGTATTTCCATCTACATCAACTATCGTTTTCGGAATAGTATTTATATTCTCTTCTACATTTACCATTCCGGGATAAACATTATAATCATTAACAACTGAAGATCCCGTTTCATCAATAGTTGTTTTTATTTTGTGGTTATTATCTGTGTATTCAGTCAGATCAATGTCTTCCTCATGCTTATCGACATTCTTTCCCTTTACACTATCCGGATCAGGATTATGTGTATTCTGATTAACATTGAATTCGATATCCTTTATAGGAGTAGCAGGTTTTATAATGTTCCCTTTGGAATCGCGTACATCATCATGCACATTAATTGCAACAGGCAAAAGCTTCATTTCGATATCTGCAGATCCCTCTAGTCTGAAGTCCATACCTGAAGTTCCGTAAGTATGGATTTTACCCTTCCTCCAATTCTCCGTATCTGCAGGATTCATATACAGTATAGGGCATGTATTCTCCGGATCAAAATACCCGAATTCTTTATAAAGAGTTACATCTGATACAACTGAAAGTGCATTTCCCTGAGAATCATAAAGCTGTACACCTTCCTCATCTTCCGGTGTACCCGGTGCTTTATATATAAATTTAAACTCAACATCCGGCTGAACTGCAGTAATTGAATATCTTATCTGATTATCAAGTCTGGCCTGATTGATCTCATTCACGCGTCCATCCCATGGCCATACCTTATCGGCAAGATCAGCAACTTTAAACACACCCTCGATTCGAACCTGGTTTGTATCCTTAGTTTCCTCTGAACTGTACTCATCATTCGAAGAATAACCTGTTACTAAAAATGCATTATCAACGTAATTCTTATTGTCCCCACTTCCGGTGAAGGCCTTTATTTCAGCACTTCTGAGTGTATCCTGGGTAACCGTAAGCGGTACCGTTACATCAATATTGGTAAACTCAGTAACATTTAATACCAGATTTTTATCTTTATCATAATAACGTCCATAAGCAAGCGGAATACTCGCTTTAACTTTATCAGCAACAGAAATATCTATGTGATTAACCTGGTGATTATAAAACATCTCCTGACCATATCCGATATCCGCCGGATTATCACTTTTTCTGTTATAGCAGTCCGGAATACTTGTGGCATCAGCAAGAAGAAATTTTACAGAACCACCATCCGTGCTGTTTCCTATGATTTTAGTTCCACTTGCATCTACTGATAAAAACTTTCCTCTTTCTGTCTTAATATGGCCTTCTGAGTCTATTATCAGTGCACAATGGTCAGTTGGTGAATCAAACTCTGTAGGATTACTTGTTCCTTCAATAGGTGTTTCAGTAGTGATACCACTATCAGCTTCCGGATCAATATATGCATAAGCAAATGTAGTCGACAGCTTTGTAAAGCTATCAAAATCATATCCTTCTGCTACATTTCTCAGATAATTCTTACCATCGAGTTTTACATATGTCCACATCAAAAAATCATTTGCTGTGACATCGTTTCCGGATTTTGTTACCTCTCTCAGAGATCCATCATACTGTACTGTATAGTACTTTCCATTATACTCAGCAACTAAAGCAAATGTTTTTCCGTATTTGTTTACCGGATCAACTGCAGATGCATCAGCAACTATAGTAGCCGTAACAGAGAAGCTGTCCTGTTCATAAACGATCTCAGTTGCATCATTATTAACATCCACATCAGCTATTACCTCTGTGCCATCGTCAGCGAAATGTACAATAGAAAGATCAGCGCCATCAGATATTTCCGGTGCATCATCATATTCAATTTTTACCTCAACAGGGGACTCCGGCTCGATTTCTTCTCCGTTTCGTAGAATTGATATATCAAAGAAACGAGCATATGAAATATCTTCCGCATCAGACATACCCAGCGCCTGAGCAGCTTCATTTAGATAGGAATTAAAATCCGAAGTATCCGATTCTATTTCCTTTGCTGAAAGAATCAGTTCATCCTCAGGATATGGCAAGCTTCCTTCCGGAGCATTAACAGTAATGGTACAGCCACTCTCCTCAACATAAACTTTAAGTGTTTTTTGTGCTTCGACATACTCAGCATCAGCATCAGTTGCAGTATGAATGCCAGATACTTCTCCACTGACTTCATCGGCAAATACATACTTAATTGCCTCTGTTTTGATGCATGTCAAAGCAAGCATAATCACCAAAAAAATGGCGACTGCTTTTTGCCTCGCGTTTCGACTACTCCTCATTTTGTTTTCTCCCTTACTTGAATAGTGTGAAAATAGTGTAAATAGTGTGTATCGGACAATTACCCGACATTACTATAATAATGATTAAAAATAAATTTATATATCATATACGACCAAAAAATATCAAAAAAATTAACCAATCTACTCTGGCAGTGTTATAATATATGTAGATTTACTAAGAGTAGAAGGGATAGCTATGGATTATTCAGATATTTTGTACGCAGATGATTCAGATATGCATCGCGACATGAAAGAAGAAATATCCTTCTTTCATAACGTTTCTATTGGCAATATATCTGCCATCAAAGAGAATATCAATAACAGACGATTCCGCGATGAAAACGGTGTAGGAAAGCTTTCAAAGGATCCCATTACTAATCTTAAATATCATATGGTTATCACAGCCGGAATTATAACTC
>CACYJP010000168.1 GCA_902774725.1 uncultured Lachnospiraceae bacterium | reverse complement strand
ATTTGTCCTATTTTTGTATATGATGTTGTTGACAGCATTGCGGCATCATACAGAGTATAGAAGTTATTGTGAGTCTTACCAGCTCTACGCTGTGGCTGCTCATACTCTATTTCCTTACGCTTGAAGCCAAGTTCTGAAACTATTCCTCTCAGGAACGGAGTCGGATCCTTAAGCTCTCTAAGAACCTCTATGAACTCTCTGTCATAAAGTCCCGAACCTGTAAAATGTTCTATCTGCTCAACATCTGAAAACTTCTTTATAAACTTATAATAAGTCGACCTGAGCTTGTACATCAGCTTGCTTTCCTTGCTCGCTGTTTTTATACCTATTACTATCTTGTAGCCTTCCTCCCATGCCTCAAGATACTGCGGAATCAGATCAAGCGGATCCTGAAAATCACACACCATCGAGATAACACAGTCACCCGATGTCTGAAGTATTCCATGATAAGGCGAATTGAACTGACCAAAATTCTTCGCATTAAAGATTGCCTTAACCTTTTTGTTTTTCTTGCATATCTGACGAAGAAGAGGTCTCGTATTATCTGATGAGTCGTTATCTATGAACAGAAGCTCATAATCATACTGCGTAAGCTGCCCTTCAAAAAGATCTCGGATTGCATTACTCATCGGGACTACATTTTCCTCTTCGTTATAGCATGGTATTAAAATGCTTACTTTCTTCTTACCCATATCTGTCACCTTTACAGATTTCTTTTCTAAGTTTAAACCGCTTTACGGATTTTCCTTTGCCCATTCGACTGTCTGTTTAATTCCTTCTTCAAAAGGAGTCGTCGGCTTGTAGCCTGTGTCATTTACAAGATCAGAGATATCTGCAACCAGATGCATCACCTGATCAGGATTATAATCACGTTCACCGATTCCGACCTCAAGCTCAGGATTTATAGCATCTCTTATCGCATATATATAATCCTTGAGAAGCTTATTGGTTCCCGAACCGATCATATATGATTTCTGGTCGATTCCCTTCTCTGCGATAGCGATAAATGCCTTTGCACAGTCATCTGCATAGATATAATCCCAAACCTGTTCAGCAGGAGTGAACTGCATTCTCTCGCCCTTCATCATCGCACGAACTGCTGACATAACCATAGTATAATCATTATCTCCGGGGCCATAGCAGCTGAGGATTCTAGCCCAGTTATGCTTCATTCCGAGATTTCTACACTCGAGCGCCGTAAGCCTTCCGGCTGCAAGCTTTGCTATTCCATAGCCCGTAACAGGCTCCTTCTTCAGTTCATCTGAAAGAGTTCCGGTAACTATTCCGAACTCCGCCTGAGATCCTGCACCAACAAATGTTTTACAGCCCGCCTCATATGCGAGGTGAACAGCATCAATCGCCGCTCTGACATTTGACTCCTGCTTTGCAGCATCATTTCTTCCGGGACCAAATGTAAAGCCCCATCCAAAGTGGAAAAGCGCATCGTGCTCCCATCCAAGCTTATCTCTTAGAGTCGGAAGATCCCAGAGTCCACACTCTACAACTCTGAGCTTTCCAACCTCTGTATTATTTTCATTATTTGCTATACAGGCTACGCCGGCCTCTCGTTCAGCCCACTCAAGGTTTCTCAGCTTTTCAGACATAGGTCTTACGATAGCTGTTACATTTATACCTCTTTCCATAAGGTTTTTTGCAACATGTGAGCCGATCATTCCGGTCGCGCCGGTTATTATTACATCTTTCATACTCTATCTCTCTGCACCAAACTATTTTTACTGATTAACTGCCTCATGAATAACCTTGATCATATAATCAAGCTTTTCCTTTGTCATTCCCGGATAAACACCTACCCAGAAGGAATTATTCATGATATAGTTTGTAACCTCCAGCGAACCCGGAACTCTGTAAGCGTCAGTTCCACGGATCTGATCGAAGCATGGATGAAGTGTAAGATTTCCGCTGAACAGAAGTCTTGTCTGAACGTTATGGTCCTCGATATACTTAGTTACGTCATTTCTCTTAAGTCCTGATTCAGGCTTAACGCTTATGAGGAAACCAAACCATGATGGTTCAGAGCCTTCTGTTGGTTCAGGAAGAATGAGCTTATCCTCGAGATCAGCAAGTCCCTCTCTGAGAACCTTCCAGTTTTCTTTTCTTCTCTCGATAAATGTAGGGAACTTCTTCAGCTGCTCTACACCAACCGCAGCCTGAAGATCAGTAACCTTGAGGTTATATCCAAGATGACTGTAAACATATTTATGATCATAGCCTGCAGGAAGCTCACCATACTGGCCATCAAATCTATGACCACAGAAGTTATCATGTCCTGATGGACAGATACAGTCACGTCCCCAGTCTCGGAGACTCTTTGTTATACGATTCAGAAGCGGATTATCTGTATAAACACAGCCACCCTCACCCATAGTCATGTGATGTGGTGGATAGAAGCTGCTTGTTCCGATATCTCCCCAGGTTCCTGAGAATTTAGTAACGCCATCAATCGTGAACTTAGTTCCGAGTGCATCACAGTTATCCTCAACCAGCCAGAGATTATTCTTATCACAGAACTCCTTAACTGCCTTTAAATCAAATGGATTACCAAGTGTATGTGCGATCATAACAGCCTTTGTTTTATCACTAAGAGCTGCCTCAAGAAGTGATGGATCGATGTTGTATTCCGGAAGCTTAACATCCACGAATACCGGAACAGCACCATACTGAAGTATTGGTGTAACCGTAGTAGGGAATCCGGCTGCAACCGTGATAACCTCATCTCCCGGTTTTACCTGTCTATCTCCAAGAAGCGGAGATGTAAGAGTCATAAATGCAAGAAGGTTTGCAGAAGAACCACTGTTTACAAGATTTGCAAACTTAACTCCGATCCACTCAGCAAAATTCTTCTCAAACTCATCTGAAAATCTTCCCGTTGTTAACCAGAAGTCCAGAGTTGCATCTGTAAGAGAAACCATTTCCTTCTCATCATACACTCGAGAAGCATAAGCTATACGGTCTCCCTCTTTAAATTCCTTTTCCTGCTCAGGCCTCTTGAACTGATTATAATACTCAGCCACCAAGCCCTTAATTTCTTCTCTGGCCTCTGCCTCACTATTCCACTTTGCCATTTATGTCTCCTTTCATCCGAAAAATTCATTTATTTCAGTAATCATCTCATCTTCAATCTTGTCCGGTTCTTCAATTCTTCTCTTGGAGAACTGAACCACCATCTCGATTGCCTTATCAATATTCCATACCGGTTTCCAGCCAAATACCTGTTTTATGAGCGAACAGTCGAGCTTCAGGAAATTTGCCTCATGAGGGCCTCCATCGTGCTTGTTTATCCAGCCCATTTTTCCGGTTTCGGTCTTTCCTTCGTAGCTATCCTTACCGTCTTCATTCCAAGCCGCACAGAACTTATCTACGATATCTCCGGTTGTAACACAATCACTGTCATCCGGTCCAACATTGTAGAAGCCGGCCTTTGTCTTATCCTCATACTGAGCCTTTGCAATTGTGAGATATATATTTAACGGCTCGAGTACATGCTGATATGGTCTTGTAGAATACGGATTACGAACGATTATCTCACCCATTTCTCCGTTCTTTACCATCTTCTCAGCTGTTCTCACGCAATCAGGAATGATTCTGTCAGGTGCAAAATCTCCACCACCGATAACATTTCCTGCTCTTGCTGTCGAAACTGCAACATCCATATCATTATAAAATGAATTGATATAGCTATGAGTTACAAGTTCAGAGCATGACTTTGAGTTAGAATAAGGATCGTAGCCA
>CACYJP010000167.1 GCA_902774725.1 uncultured Lachnospiraceae bacterium | reverse complement strand
TGATATAGCAGTTAATGTAAAAATGATCAATATCAATTATGGTAAAAACGAATCACTTTTCAATAAGTGTAAGATACTAAAGGAATATTCATGGTTTGTAGATCAAATACGGTTAAATAGTTCTTATATGGAAATTAGTGAGGCTGTTGAGCATACTTTGGATGAAATGCCCAATGAATTTTCTTTAAAATCGTATTTGCTTATTAATAAAGCGGAGGTAACTGATATGTGTATTACCGAATATAATGAGGAAGAAACATTACAGGCAATTGGAAATGAAAAATTTGCGGAAGGAAGAGCAGTAGGAAAAGAAGAAGGAAGAGAAGAAGGTAGAGTAGAGGGAAAAGAAGAAGGAAAAGTAGAAGACATAGAAAGAATAAAGCAAATGGTTGAAGCTGGTATAATTACTTCGGATGTAGCTGAAACAATCATAAACAATCTAAAAATAGAAGATAAATGATAGGATGAATAAATGGTGATTTGTTATGGAAGATAGTAAAGAATATATAAAAAAAATACGTGAACGTACAGGTCTTAGCAGGCGGGAATTTTGTGAAAAATATGGTATTCCATATCAAACAGTTACAGACTGGGAATTAGGGCATAGAACTCCACCAGAGTATTTGATGAGGTTTATGGCTTATTATATTGAGTTTCATAAGATTATGGATGAATCGAAAGATAAGGAAGGTAATTGATATGTGTATTACCGAATATAATGAAGAAGAAACCTTGCAAACAATTGGAAATGAAAAATTTGCGGAAGGTAGAGCAGTAGGAAAAGATGATATCAATTCTAACTCGACCGGCTGGTGGATCGACGCAGATGGAGTATGCAGATAAAATGTTAATTCATTGAAATAATAGTATATTTATGATAACATTGATGAGCTGATGCAGTTTTGCAAAAACTGTATCAGCTCTAAGTTTTGATTAGATCACCTGAAAGGGTGCATAGATAAAGATAGGAGATATAGCCATATGAAATTAGGTATAGTCGGTTTACCAAATGTTGGAAAGTCTACACTTTTTAATTCGCTTACTAAGGCGGGAGCGCTTGCAGCAAACTATCCGTTTGCGACAATAGATCCAAATGTGGGTATTGTTGCCGTTCCGGATGAGAGACTGGATGTTCTCACGAAGATGTATAATTCTGAAAAGACAACTCCTGCAACAATAGAGTTTGTTGATATCGCCGGTCTTGTAAAGGGAGCTTCAAAGGGTGAGGGACTTGGAAACCAGTTCCTTGCAAATATCCGTGAATGTGATGCTATCGTACATGTTGTAAGATGCTTTGACGATTCGGATGTTGTGCATGTAGATGGTTCTGTTGATCCTATCAGGGATATCGAGACAATTAATATCGAGCTTATATTCTCAGATCTTGAGGTTCTTGAGAGAAGAATATCTAAAACAAACAAGCTTGCACGTAATGACAAGCTGGCTGCTAAGGAGCTTGATTTCCAGAATAGGATAAAGGCTCATCTGGAAGCAGGAAATCCGGTAAGAACATTTGAGATAGATGAAACAGATGATGATGAGAAGGCATGGATACATGAGTATGCACTTCTTACTGAGAAGAAGGTCATATATGCAGCAAATGTCGGCGAGGACGATATGGCTGATGATGGTGCATCAAATGATTATGTGAAAAAGGTTCGTGATTATGCGGCTGAGACTCAGGCTCAGGTATTTACTGTATGTGCTCAGATGGAAGCTGAGATATCAGAGCTGGATGATGAAGAAAGAGCTATGTTCCTTGAAGATCTCGGACTTAAGGAGTCCGGTCTGGATAAGCTGATCAAGGCAAGCTACACTCTGCTTGGTCTTATAAGTTATCTTACAGCCGGAGAGCAGGAGTCTAGAGCGTGGACTATAAAGGATGGAACAAAAGCTCCACAGGCTGCAGGTAAGATTCACTCTGATTTCGAGAGAGGATTTATCAAAGCAGAGGTTATCGCGTATGAAGATCTGATCCGTGAAGGTAGTATGGCTGCCGCAAAAGAAAAAGGTCTTGTAAGACAAGAGGGAAAAGAATACGTAATGAAGGACGGGGATGTAGTTTTGTTTAAGTTCAACGTGTAGTAGGCTACAAGCGCTGCAGCAACAGAATAGATTATGTACGCGCTTGCATTTATGCAAGAAAGCGTACATAATCTATTCTGTTGATATAGGGCGACAGCCCTATCATCGCTGAATGGGAGCTGCGATAGCAGCGGGTTCAGCGAATGCAGCAGTGGGTTCAGCGAATGCAGCAAAGGGAAAGGGAAAAATATGAACGGTATTTATTTTCCGGGCTTTGGAATAGGTTTCGGAAATATTCCTGAAAATCTAAATATATTTGGACTGAAGATTCCTCTTTATGCAGTTGTTATTACTGCGGGATTTCTGCTGGCACTTAAGATAGCATCGGTTGAGGCTAAGAAGACCGGACAGAATTCTGAGGACTATCTTGATTTCTTCCTGGTGCTTGTTATTCCGGCTATCCTTGGAGCTCGTATCTATTACATCATTTTCAATCTCGATAGATTTGTCGGAAAAGGAAGAGGCTTCTGGGGAACTCTTTGGGATATGATAAATATCCGTAATGGAGGACTTGCTGTTTACGGCGGACTTATTGCAGGAGTTACGGCAGGTGTTATATTTACGAGAGTTAAGAAGATATATCTTCCGATTTTTGGAGACAACATCGCTATGGGTGTACTTGTCGGACAGATACTCGGAAGATGGGGTAATTTCTTCAACAGAGAAGCATTTGGTGGTTTTACCAAGTCGATATTCAGAATGGCAATCCCATATGACTATTATTCTGAGTCTTTCAAGGAATATATGTTTGTTAATGGGATAACGAATGACCAGATGCTAAAAAATACTGAGCTTGTTAATAATGTTCAGTGTATAACAGTTCATCCTACATTTCTGTACGAGGCACTTTGGAATGTAGCGCTGCTCCTGTTTATTTTCTTCTATAGAAAGAGGAAGAGGTTTGACGGGGAGCTTGCAATGATATATATCTTCGGCTACGGAGTCGGAAGGGTTATAGTAGAAGCAGCAAGAACCGATTCTCTTATGATAGGGCCTCTTAAGGTAAGTCAGCTGGTGGGAATAGTTACCGCTGCGGTTGCACTTGCTGTGATGATCAAAAATTATTCTTCTATTAAGAAGGGAAAAACACCTGTGTGCCACAGAGTGGGAGAAAGTGGTGAAAAAACAGAAAACACAGACAAAAAAGAAAAAGCTTCAGATAAAGAGGGTGAAAAAAAAAAGTAAAAGAAAATAGATGAATGATAGGAGCTGCCACAAGATTTTGGGTGGCTCGGAATAGAGAACAATATATCTAGTATAAATGTCAGAGATTCATAATTTTCGATTGAGAAATCGAAAGTCGTGAATCTCTTTTTTTGGCTAAAATTCAAGCTTTTTTTCGAAATTGACACTTGCAATTTGTTGCCGGGTGGGGTAATATTAATAGCGTAGTGGTAAAAAATGGCATAAAATCCCATATGTGAACCACAAAGTGGGAGATATCAACATTATCCACAGAGTTATCAACAGTCTGGAGAAAGGAGGAATAAAAAAGTTGGCACTTAGTATGTACGGCGAGTTTTTTCATAATATAGATGCTAAGGGCAGACTTAGTGTTCCTTCAAAGTTTAGAGACAGCCTCGGTTCAACAGTGGTTATCGCACAGGGGCCGGAGAGATGTCTCAGGATGTACTCGGTAGATGAATGGGAAAAGTTCGTAGAGAGTATAGGAGAACA
>CACYJP010000166.1 GCA_902774725.1 uncultured Lachnospiraceae bacterium | reverse complement strand
ATGATGGGAAGTATGTTACAAACGAGCAGATGAACGAAAAGAAATTCTTAAAACTTACAGGAAGTCACATTATGGATTAGAATAAGTCTTGACCTTTCCCTTACGGCAAAGTTTATAGTTTGGTATGACAGGGATTAATATGTCTTTGTCCACATAAAACATAAACTACGCTGTTTTGGAGGTAAGAATGAAAGAAGAGCAGATAAAAAGAATGGAAGATGCAATTTCAACTGACTACAACAACATGGTCGGAATGGTAATTCTTAAAGACGGAGAAACTATTTACGAGAATTACTATAACGGATGTAGTGCTGAGTCACGCATACATGTTTTCTCTGTGACGAAAAGTATTGTGTCAATACTTATTGGAATAGCCCTTGATAAAGGACTGATAAAAAGTATAGATGACAAAGTCCTGGATTATTATCCGGAATATACAGTTAAAAGAGGTGAAAAAACTCTTCCGAATATCAGAATTAAAGATATACTTACAATGACTGCACCGTATAAGTTTAAATTTAATCCTTATACCAAGTATTTTACCAGTATGGATTGGGTAAAGTTTTCACTTGATAAGCTGGGAGGAAAGGGAAAGATAGGCGAATTCAGATATGCTCCAATCATAGGCCCGGATATCCTGTCCGGAATTCTTGTGAAGGCATCCGGACAGTCGGTACTTGAATTTGCAACAGAAAATCTGTTCGCCCCTTTAGATATTAACATAGAGGGGAGCATAATATTTAACAGTAAAGAAGAGCAGATGGAGTTCTACAAGTCCACTGATACAAATGGATGGGTTGCAGATCCACAGGGCGTAAATACTGCTGGCTGGGGACTTACCATATCGCCTGTTGATATGGCAAAGATAGGACAGCTTTTCATGAATAAGGGTAAGTGGAACGGACGGCAGATAGTTTCAGGAAAATGGGTTGAAGAGAGCACCACAGAGCATAGCAGATGGCAAAAGATGAACCTGCCTTACGGATATCTATGGTGGATTGGGAGTGACGGTGGTTATGCAGCTATGGGAGATGGAGGAAATATTATTTATGTGAAGCCTGATAAGAATATGGTGGTTGCAATTACATCGCTTTTTAATCCGAGGGCTAAAGACAGAGTAGAGTTTATAGAGAAGTATATTTTGCCTTGCTATGAGTAAGTGGTTGAGATAATAAAAAATACACATTATTCGGTTATTAATGACTTGTAATTACGGATTATTATAATGGTTTATATTTTACCGAAAGGAATTTTCATGTTATCAATCGGAGAGTTTTCAAATATATGTAAAGTTTCTACAAAGACACTCAGATATTATGCAGAGATAGGTCTGCTGGAACCAAGTGAAGTTAATCCGGAAAACGGATATCGATATTATTCCATAGACCAGTTGGAGAAGATGCTTTTTATCAGCAGGCTGAAGTCATATTCATTTTCGCTGGAAGAAGTAAAGGATATACTGAGAGATGATGCTGAAAAGAGTGATAAGCTTTATACTGCATTTCTTAGAAAAAAACAAGAAATCGAAAAGCAGCTTTATGATTATAGTCAGCTTCTAAATCAGTTGGATTCGGATATGGCTGCGATAGAACAGGGTGAATCCATAATGTCCTACATGGACGATATAGATGTGCATCTGGTTGATGTTCCACAGATGTGTCTTCTGTATGTAAGAAAATCGGTTCAGCAGGAAGACTTCCCCCTAGAGTATGCTAAAAGTTATGAGAAGCTGTTTAAGACTATTGCCACAACACATCTGACCATGTGTGGGGCTCCCATGGTTTTGTTTCATAGTTCAGAATATACGCCGGCAGGTCTTGATACAGAGTTTGCTATTCCTGTGAAGGAAGTAGTCACCGGCACAAGAGATTTTACTCCCGGACTTTGTCTTAAGACAGTTGTGAAAGGACCTTATTCTGACCTTGCTTCAGTCTATGTCAAGCAGACTGAGTGGGCGGAAAAGGAAGGCTACAAATGTAATGGCCCGCTGTTCGAGATTTATGTAACAGATCCATCTCAGGTCGCTGATGCAAATGATAATATTACTGAAGTTTATTATCCGGTGAAAAAGATTAGCATGAAATGGTAAATTGATAACTAGCCGCCGTAGAACATGTTTATGAAGACAAATATCGAGGCTGATGATGGAATTACAGTGGTGTATCAGACGCTCTTTTATGAAGATATGTATTAGAATGTTACCTGTATCAGAGAGAAGCAACTAAATACAACAAAAGATATAAGGAAATGTTCGCTTTGCTTGGCGGACATTTCTTTTTTTACAGATAAAATTAGAACTATAAGATGTTAATATTTGTTGCAAAGGTGGTATATATATGAGAAAGTATTACTTAACAGTAGTGACAAGACGGCATTTATACAGTGGATAAGTATGGAAAAATAATCTGTTCGAAGGTTATGATGATGTTATATCCGATAATGGAAGCTGTGAGGAGTGGCGGTGATCTGGAAAACATCGGAGGCGATGAAAAGTATACTAAGACCGTCGTATGTCCGGACGGTTGTGTAATATTCAGACTAACAGCTAAACCACTTGGAAATGAGAACTTCCACAAGGGCGGATTCTATGATTATCCGGACGAAACTGTCTGATAAGACAGTATGGAAATATGATACATAATAACAAGAGAATATGGCATTGGATAGTACGATACAAGAAGATAGGAGATTTGGATTGGATAAGTATAGTGATATCAAAAATAAGATATTAGATTTTGCAAAAAATGATGACACTGTAAAAGCAGTAATTGCCATTGGATCCACTACAAGAAATGATGTAAAGGCAGATGAATATTCTGATCTGGATCTTTTTATTGTGACAAGTAATACTGAGCCATGGTTTTCAGGAGAATATCCTGAACGCTTTGGACAAGTAAGTATATCATTTATCGAACCAACTCTAGGAGGTGGAAGAGAGCGAAGATGCATCTATGATGAAGATAAAGATGTAGATATGATAATCCTGACTCCTGAGCAGTTTGAGACTGCTGTAAGAGATGGAGTCGCTGAATGGGTTATGAACAGAGGATACTTGGTTTTATATGATGTAATGGATTATGAGGTACTGCTGAAAACAAATATTAAACCAGGCAGTTCAAATCCTGAAATGGACGCGGCCGAATTCAACAACATGGTTAATGATTTTTATTTTCATAATATCTGGGCATTCAAAAAGCTAAAAAGGGGTGAACTCTGGGTTGCAAAAATGTGTGTTGATTCATATCTTAAAAACCATCTTCTTAGAATGATAGAACTGTACCGTCATAAAGCTGCCGGAGTAGATGTATGGCATGATGGAAGATTTCTCGACAGGTGGGCAGGAGAGGATATTACAAAAGAACTGAGAAAGACTTTTGCTCATTATGATGAGGAAGATGTAAAGAGTGCGCTTATAGCAACTCAGGAACTATTTGAAGGACTGAGTGTAGAGTATGCTCAAATTGAAGGTTTTGAGTATCCCGAAAAAGCTAGGGAATGTGCAAAAGCTTACTTGCAAGTTTTATAAATATGGAAATGGACGAGTATAAGAAAAATCAAGGATAGATTGGTAATGGTGGATGTCATTAATGAATGGTTTGATTGAGTTGTTTCTTACATTTGCTAAAATAGGAGCATTTACATTTGGTGGTGGATACGCAATGATATCTCTGATTGAGGATATATGCGTAGAAAAGAAAAAATGGATTACACACGATGAAATGATGGATATTACAGTTATAGCTGAATCAACACCAGGACCGATAGCTATTAACTGT
>CACYJP010000165.1 GCA_902774725.1 uncultured Lachnospiraceae bacterium | reverse complement strand
TGGACGGCACATAAGAATCTCGCTCTTTTTCTAGTGCTGCATTTTCCTTTGCCAGGTATTCTTTATCCTTTTCCAGTTGCGCAACCTTGGTTGTAAGTTCCTTATTCTCTGCCGTTACTGTTTCATGTGATGCTTCGAGCTTCTTAATGTTGGCTTCTATGAGTGCGATCTTCCCCTGATCCTTCTCAGCATCTCGGAGCTGCTCTTCAAGCTGGGCGATCTTATACAGGAGCTGCTTATTCTCTTCTTGGAGTTCTTCATTCCTTGCTGCCTCATTTTTAATATCATCACTTAAGACAGCCACAACATTACTATTTCTTCTTTCATCAAGGAACTTTACCGCATAGTCATCAAGGTACTGCTTACGATTCCGCTTCTCGATATGACCGGAAAGCTCTTTCTCGTATCGGCTCACCTGTTTCCTTACGGCTTCATAAGATATTCTGTGATCTGTAGCATACTCCTTGAATGAAATCATAACGCACTCCTTATACAACTAAAGTTGTGATAACCTAATACAACTCTACCACTCTTATCAAAGTATTGGAATTACAGGGATATTTCATTTAGTATCACAACCCGTTGTAACAAATTGTGTGAAACGTTGTTGTATTTGCAAAAATCGGGTATAAATCGATAAAATCCCTGAATAAATATACAAAATTGGGTTGTAATTCGTCCTTTGAGGAAAACACAAAACCTCAGAAGCCAATAAAATAAGGCATTCCGAGGTTTTCTAATTCCCCCTATAATATAAATTATACCGAATAAGGTGCTGTTTATAGGTTATTTTCACTCACAACCCTATACACAACCTTGTTTTATTCCTTTTTCTTGCCGTAAAACTCCTTCAGACCTTCGGCATATGCATTCAATCTCTTCTTCTGAGCTTCTTGATCTGCAGATACTGTTTCTATGAGGATCTGATTATCTCCATCTGATATGATCCAGTCCATCGGAGCTGCTGCTTTGTCATTATTCTTATCCATTGTTGTATTCCACCACCTATCTATTGTTACTCTGCTCAGTTGTGTATCTCTATGACACTCTATCTTTTTACCGTCTGGATGCTCTGATCGCCATGTAAGAACTTGTTCCTGAGCTGTTCCGCTGCCTTTAGGTCTGCCTTCCTTATTTCTCCAGTCCTTTTTGCCTTGGATCTCGTCTCTTATGAAGTTCATTAGTTTTATATGATCTGCCTGTTTGCGACCATTTCTACGATTCCGCTCAATATCAATACCGGATGTGGCTATATGATCGGCGAGTTTAAAACAGTAATATTCTTTGTTAAAAGCCTCTTTTGCAACAACAACGTCCTGTTTGCTCAGTTCATCAGGCTGACCATATGCGTTAGTGTGGGGGATCTGGCTCAACTTCTCGAATACCATATTAAGATCCTCGTTCAGTTTTTTCTTCGGAACATCACACTTACAGGCATATATAGCAAGGTTCATCATATAGAAATACCGGTGTCCGCCTGTAACTTTATCGACCTGTCTGAGCCACCAATGATATAAAGCATAAGGATCATCACCGTGTACTTTACCGGCTATATCCCATTTCTGGGGCTTATAATCCTTGTTTATCACAACCTTTTCATACCATTCGGGGAACTTCTCGGCAGCTTCTTCGCGGCTCATTTGAGTAGGGGTGAAGGGCTTAGTAAGATCTACACGGTTCTCCGGCTTAACGTAACTATTGAGATATTCAAGGCTTACGCGCTCACCAAACTCGAACGCAACAACCTCAGTATCATATTTATTGTTGATGCTACCAACCATTCTAAAGCCTTGGTTTATGCTCTGATACTGGATATTCTTAATCGTAGAAGTAGCTCCGGGATCCCATATTCTGAATGTTAGAGCATTCTTCAAGCTCTTAAGCTGGAGCTTGATGTTAGGGAAGAGGGGGATAGGCTTATCGAAAACATAGTAAAGGTGCAATCCAGAACCTGAGAGAACTATAAAGGTCGGTACCGGGATTGATCGGATCTGTTCGGCATCGATCTCCGTTCTGGCTATGATCGTCCTGAGCTGCGCCATTCCTACTCCGTCTATATCAAAAACAAGGGCATTCATCTGCTGCGCATGCTCCAGTTTGTTTGTAAGCCCTCTATATGCGATTCCGCTGCATAAGGTCATGGAATTATCGCAAACATACTCAACAAAGTCATTTTCCCATTGATCTTTAAGCATGATGCGCCTTTTCAGTTTCTTCGAATCTGGGTTCGGCTGGGATAGATATATGGCATTCGGCTTTGAGAAGTTCTTATTATTCTCTCCAGATACCTCATTATCCGGGAATATATACTCATAGAAATCCTGACCGTAAGTAGGATCTCCGTAATTGATCTGCATAAAGTTATAGCAGTTCCTATATCCGAGTAATGTTTCATCTTTATGTGATAATGGCATCGCTTACCTCAAAATCGTTAAAAGAAAAAGAACCAAAAAGAAAATCCGTGTCTCCTATAGTCTCCCTAAACCGTCCAACTCCGGATCATTCACAACTCCATTCAAAACTCTTCGAGTTTAGAACAGAGTTAGCGAACAATCCTCCGCTTACATACGTCTTTCGATCCCCTCCGCTACCGCTCCGGTTGTTGCCTCAGGAAGATGAGATTAAAAATCTCACTTCCTTCACCAACGAGAGCCAAGGTATAATATATCCATCTACAGATATAATAATCTTCTATCTTTCCTACTTAACTTCAGAGATCCGCCTCACTATGCTCTAGGGGGCTTATATTATCAATGAAGTTAATTGTACATTTAGTATATCACAATCCCTCTGAAATCGAGTCTATTTTCGCGGGGGGCTTATATTATCAATATATTTTATTGCACATTTAGTACAGCACACCCCTTACATTTTGCGAACCGGTTTTCTATGGGGCTTATATTATCAATAAGTTTATTTTCACTATCAATAGGATATTTTGGGAAACAAATACAATTTGTGTTACATATTGTATTACACTAACGACTGCTCTATAATATAGCCAAGAACACAAGGGGAGCCTTATATGACTTTCGAATGGGACGAAAACAAAAATCAAACAAATCTAAAAAAACATGGCATAGACTTTGAAACTGCATCTTGGGTCTTTAACGATGCTTTTAGAATCGAATACTATGATAACGATCATTCAACAGATGAAGATCGCTACATTGTAATCGGAGAGATCAACTACAAAACACTCGTGTTATACGTGTCTTACACAGAAAGATCAGATGTAATCAGACTAATATCTGCCAGAAAAGCAACAGCAAGTGAAAGGAGAAAATACTATGACAGTAAGGAAAGAAATTGATATAACAAAGCCCTTAACGAATGAACAGATTAAAATGCTTGACGAACTCGAGACACGTCCTATTGTCTTCGATGAAGACTGCCCAGAATTAACAGAAGAACAGTTAGCGGAATTTCATCGTGTATCGGAAATCCGGAAAGAAGAGCGAAGAAAGAAGACTGTAACTATCAGGCTGTCATCTAAATCTCTCTCTAAAGCAAAATCTCTCGGGAAAGGCTATACATCAGTGTTAAGCCGAATTTTAGAAGAAGCTTTAGACGATGACGATCTGATTCGTAAGTGTCTTTAAACACAGTCAAGAAAATCAGCAGGTAACAGGAATACAACGAATGGAACTTGAGAAAAACAAATGTGACGAGTGTGGGAGTTTATACTATCCTAGTTCTTCGAAGATGAAGAGCTTATTTCATAGGACATAGGAGCGTTACTTATGGGAAAGAAAGAGGAAAAGCACCTGCCGGTATATGGAATAGGTCCGATGCTTTGCTGG
>CACYJP010000164.1 GCA_902774725.1 uncultured Lachnospiraceae bacterium | reverse complement strand
CCAAAGACGTCATCATTATTCTCCTGGAAGAACTTAGAAGTAGCTGAATCCTTAGCTTCCATCTTGATCTTATCGTCGGCTTCTTCCTTCTTATCATCCATGATCAGGTCTGCAAAAGGATCATCCTTCTTATCAGCTGTTTCTGTAAATGGATTAGCAGAAGCACCCTTATCTTCCTTCTTATCCTTTGCATCATCCTTAGCATCTCCGGCAGGAGCATCTGAGGACTTTCCATTCTCTAATTCGAAGATCTTAACACGATTCTCCTCTATTATTTTATTAAGTCTGTCCTTCTCATCACGAAGATTCTTATTCTCAGTAAATAACTCATCATAAGCTCTGAAAACTGTATCAACATACTGATCAACATCGGATTTCTTATAACCGAAAAGCCCTGTACCAAAGCTCTGAGTCTTAATGTCTATTGGTTGCATCATGATAGTAATCCCTCCAAATGAAATATATCCCCGGTACCCACACCGGTACAGTCTTATTAGATTATAACATAATTTTTATGTGTTTCAACAAAAAAT
Source organism: uncultured Lachnospiraceae bacterium (assembly GCA_902774725.1). GTDB lineage: Bacteria > Bacillota > Clostridia > Lachnospirales > Lachnospiraceae > Eubacterium_Q. The sequence continues at coordinate 3,337 of CACYJP010000164.1, read as the reverse complement.
TGAAATAATTATGTAAATTTACTGTACTTATATAGCGTACCTCTTATCCTTGTCTATCTCTTATCTTTATCAATTCTTTCTAAGGCTATTATAGCGACCAGCGCAAACAAGAAACTAAAAATCACCAGAATCAACCACCGCTTAACAATATTACTTTTTGTAGACTCAAACGCTTCTCTGGTATTGGACTCTGCCATCTTTTTATTAATTACCTTATCCTGGCCTGAAGCCTCTGCCTCTTTTACAAAGGTCTTAACCCTCTCATCTGCATTCTCCGTAGCAGCCACCTTTTTCAGCATCTTCCAGCCTGTTATACTCGGAAGCTGATTATATTCAGCCTCAGCACATATCGCAGCCATACCATGGCTGGATAACATCATTTCCTTAACGCCATCCACTCCTTTTGGAAGCGCAAAGATACCACCCGAGAAGATCAGCTGTATCATAAGGACAAGTGGCATAATCGTCATAGCTGAAGTTGTACTATGAACAACACTTGATATCAAAAGTGAAAGCATATCAGCGCAGTACGTTATCAAAAGCAGTGTAATAAAGAACTCAAGAAGAAAATTATTTGTTACGACTCCGGAACTTGGCATATGGAGCTTTCTATAAAGCAGCACTGTCATTATTGTTACAGTCTGAAGAACACAAAGAAACAGCTGATATATCATATGTGCAATAATATATGATGATATATGCATACCGGATCTATGCTCTCTTTTAACTATATTCCTTTCACGACACACTACCTGAATAGAGTTGAAGAAACCATTCCAGAGACAAACACAGGTAAGAGCAAGTCCACCCTTCAGCGTTCCTTCCATATCAACATTAAAATGACCTTTAATAACAAAAACAACTATAAAGGATATAATAGCCGCCATCGGAATAACCTTCCAGTCATTCTGAAAGATGAACATACGGAAATTCTTTCCGAGGTATATAGGTATCTGTCTGAGACGACCACGATATCTGAGACTTCTGCTTGCGGTGAGTATTTCATCCTGAGCAGATATATCATTTAAAGCTTCTTGTCTTATATCTGTATCAGCCATTGCACACCTCCGCATATTTCTCTATAAATTCATCGGCACGACCATCTCCGCCCTCTTCCTTACGGTTGATTCTAAGCACTATACGCTCCATAAGATCTGTGTCAAAGAATGTCTTAGCTTCTTCAACCGGTCCGAAATAAGTAAGTCTTCCGGTAAGCTTTGAATCCTTTGCAAGGACAATAACATCATCAAAAAGATCTATGACTCTGTCAGGAGAATGTGTTATGACCATAACTATCTTACCCTGATCGGCTATACTTCTGAGTCCTTCCATAAGCTCTCTTGCCATAACTCCATCAAGTCCCGAATCAGGTTCATCCAGGATAAACAGATCCGGATTTGAGATATATTCCATGGCAATCGACAGACGCTTTCTCTGACCACCCGAAAGCTTATCGCAGAGTCTGTCCTTTACCGGCTCAAGACCAAAGAACTGGAGCACACTCCATATTCTTTTATTCCTTTCATCCTTAGATACAGTAACAGGAATTCTAAGCTTTGCAGCATCATAAAGAGTTCTTTCAACTGTATCATTTCCACGAACGAGATCCATCTGAGGCACAAATCCAACCTTGTACTTCATCTTCTTATATTCCTTGTATAGATTTTCGCCATTTAAGATGATCTCTGCATTTGCCTTTTCATAACCATTAACAGCATTAACAAAGGTAGTCTTTCCGGCACCTGAACCACCAAGAAGGAGGACCATATGTCCGGGTTCTATATTCATATGAATATCTCTGAGAAGTGCTTTTTTCTTAAAGAAATCAGTAATTGTTCTGTCTTCAATATTGACGGTAAGTCCGCTATCCATAGACTTAGCCTTATATCCCGAAAGCGCAGCACCTTTATTCTGACTCGGATCAATATAAATAACCTTAGGATTTTTCTTTGAAACTCCTATGTATAAAATAATACTAACATCACCGACAAAAACCACATACCATATCCATTTTTTACTTATACCAAACAGACTGAGTACTCCGGATAAAATACGTATTGTATAAACAAACTGAGCAATAATCGTAATAACTAAAGCTATAAAATAAATAAGAAAATACGCGGCAGTTTTTCCGTTATCAGCAACATGTTCAAAATCAACAAAATGTCCAACTATTGTAAGTGCCAAAGAAAGTATTGAAACAAACAGATAAACTCTTCCATCAGCCTCTTTGTCCGCACATCTGGCAAGCTCATACTCTCTATAACCCGGTATGATTGACCACCAGCTCTTTTTCTGACATTTGACAAAAATCCTCCAGAGCCCGACTATGTAAAGAACTTGAAAAATAATATTCAGAATAAAAGATGTTCTGATTATCGTTTCTATCATATAGCTTCTCCTTTTTTATTACTTATGCGAAATACAGATTACAGCATTTCTATCAACCCCTGCAATAATCTATTTTCTATTATATCTCATAACAGCATCAATAACAATTCCGACATACTGTTTTATATAGTCTTTATTTCCGAGAAATGTATCACTCAGCATGATATATGTTTCCTTACCTGTTGGCTTGGGTTTATATTCCGCCAAAACGCCAGGTGTTTTACCAAAGGAAGGAACAAAATAGCCCTCGTAGCTCTGACAACCTTCCTTCTTTGTTTTTTCCGGATAATAATTCATAACTCCTGCGTAAATAGGGATTTTCAGCTTTGCGCTTTCACCTTCAGCCGAGAGCGTAACTCCGTCCATACTTGTATATATCTTATTCTTCAAGCCTTTCAGAAGCTTAAGTTCAAGAGAAAGCAAGAGCTTTTCATTTAAAAACTCCGTATCTACCTTTTCTACTTCAAGCCTGCCCTCAGCCATCATCTGAGTAGCAAGAATATTTGAAAGGAATATCATACCTTCCATATCATCTCTGTTATGTCTGAGCACAAGCTCTCTGCTTTTATCATCCTGTGTAGCAAGATATCCGAGGTACACATCAATAAGCTGTCCACCATTATACATATCGAGTCTGTTAATGCCCAGATACTTTTCTATAGTCTTCTGCTTTATATTCGGAAGACCGAGAGCAAACTTATACGGTTTTATACATTTCATCAGGTCATAGGGTTGGATATATCTGAAGTTATCAGTAAGCGATATACCAAACTTCTGTCTTATAAAATTCATCCTCTTTTCGATATAAGGGATATCAAATCTGTCACCGTTAAACTCAACAAGAACATCATAATCCTTGATCATCGACTGAAACGTACGGATAAGCTCAGGCTCAGACCTTCCGTCATCATTAAAAAGCTGGATGATCTTCCACTGCCCATCCTCG
>CACYJP010000163.1 GCA_902774725.1 uncultured Lachnospiraceae bacterium | reverse complement strand
ATCTGCAGCTTCCTCTCCAAGCTCATAATACTCGGTATGCATATGATGCTCTTCGATCTTATCAACCTTTACAGGCCTGAAGGTTCCAAGCCCAACATGAAGTGTAAGGCGGGCTATCTTAATCCCCTTCTTTTCTATAGCCTCAAGAAGCTCTTCTGTAAAATGTAATCCGGCCGTAGGTGCAGCAGCACTTCCCTCGTGCTTCGCATAAACAGTCTGATAACGATTCTTATCCTGGAGCTTATGTGTTATATAAGGTGGAAGCGGCATCTCGCCGAGCTTATCCAGGACCTCCTCCCAGATACCGTCAAATTCAAATCGTATTATACGATTTCCTTCATCTACTGTATCCAGAACCTCAGCCTTTAGCAGTGCCTCTCCGGTTCTTTCATCCTTTCCAAAGCAGACTCTTGCACCGGGCTTCATCTTCTTTCCGGGTTTCACAAGACATTCCCAGATGCGGGTATTTTTCTGATTTTCAGCTTCTCCGTCAGCTACATTTTTCACTTTATAATCAGATGCATCCTTCAGAAGCAGAACCTCGATTGCCGCTCCGGTCTCTTCCTTTTCACCCAGAAGACGTGCAGGGATAACCTTGGTATCATTGATAACAAGGCAGTCCCCGGCATTCAAATATTCAATTATGTCATGGAACCTTCTATGCTCTATCTCACCGCTGTCTCTATGAATGACCATAAGTCTTGATTCGTCACGCTTCTCCAGCGGATCCTGTGCTATCAGTTCCTCAGGTAAATCGTAGTAAAAGTCTTTTACATCCAAATCGATTCCTCGTTTCTATTATAAGTCTTAGTATTACGACCTATTTTCTTATGCACGAATTTCGATTCCTTCTGCAGAAAGAGCAGAAAGGATCTTCTCGATTGCAGGATTTACTTCATCATCCTTAAGTGTATGATCCTGAGCTCTGAATGAAAGTGAGAATGCAACACTCTTCTTTCCTTCGGCAACCTGCTCACCCTCATATACATCAAAGAGTTCAAGGTTCTCAAGGAACTTTCCTGCATTTTTGCGGATAATCTTCTCCATATTGCCTACATAAACGCTCTTGTCACAAACAAGTGCAAGATCACGTGTTGATGCAGGGAACTTGGCAATTCCGCTGTATTTGATATCAAACTTAGCAAGCATTGATGCTACATCCATGTTGATGACAGCGATATAAACCTCGCCCTTCATATCATAGTTGAGCGCAGCCTCTGGATGAAGCTGTCCGATATATCCGACTCTAAGCTTACCCTTCATTATATCAGCCTGACGTCCCGGATGAAGGAATGGATAGTCCTTTGTCGGAACATAATCACACTCTTTTCCGAAGCCGAGCTTTGAAAGGATTTCCTCTACAACACCCTTGAGGTCGAAGAAGTCTGCCTTTCCATACATACCAAGTGCAAGTCTCTCCTTTTCGTTAGGAAGCTCTCTAAGCGGAAGCTCCTTTGGAAGATATACCTTACCAAGCTCGTAAAGTCTTACATCTTTATTTCTTCTATTATAGTTTATTGAAAGTGAAGTAAGCAGTCCGTTAAGTGGAAGAGTTCTCATAATACTGAAATCCTCTCCGAGCGGATTGGTGATTTTTATCGCATGTCTCATGATGCTGTCTTCAGGAATAAGGAGCTTATCAAAAACCTTCGGACTCTCAAAGCTGTAGCACATAGCCTGAGAGAAGCCGTTTTCCTCAGCAAGAGAACGTACTATACGATTGATTCCTTCATTATATGAGATACCACCGATTCCTGCATTGGTTGTAGGCAGTGTTGAAGGAATTCTGTCATAACCATAGATACGTGCAATTTCCTCAGCGAGATCTGCCATACATCTAAGATCCTGTCTAAATGTAGGAATTGTGAGTGTCTTATCTTCTTCATTATATGTAAGTCCAAGTCTGTCATAGATATGGAGCTGTGTCTCAACCGGAATATCCAGTCCGAGAAGTGCATTCATCTTCTCAGGTTCATATGGAAGCTTCCAAGGCTCTACCGGCTCCGGATATACATCAACCGAACCCTTAAGAACCTCGCCACAGCCCATCTCCTCAACGAGCTGGCAGGCACGATTGATCGCTTCCTCTGCAAGATTTGGATCAAGTCCCTTCTCAAACTTTCCGGCAGAATCAGTTCTGAGTCCGAGACGACGCTCTGTCTTACGGATGCTGTTTCCATCGAAGCATGCAGCCTCGAAAAGAAGTGTATCCATAGACTCTGTAACCATAGAATTCTCTCCACCCATGATGCCGGCGATAGCAACTTCCTTCTCACCATCACAGATCATAAGAACATCCTTATCAAGCTCTCTTTCAACTCCGTCAAGAGTTGTGAACTTGTCTCCATCCTTTGCGCATCTTACAACTATTTTACTATCTGCAATAGTAGAAAGGTCAAATGCATGCATAGGCTGACCCATCTCTTCCATTACATAGTTTGTGATATCTACTATGTTGTTGATAGCTCTGATGCCCTGACTTCTGAGTCTGTCCTGCATCCACTTAGGTGATGGACCTATCTTAACATTCTTTACAACTCTTCCGATATATCTCTTACAGAGCTTTGTATCCTGAATATCAACAGAGATATAGTCCTCTGTCTTTTCCTTTGATGCTTCCTTAAGATTAACCTCAGGCAGCTTGAGATCCAGGTCAAATGTAGCAGCAGCCTCTCTTGCCATTCCGATGATAGAGAAGCAGTCTACTCTGTTTGATGTTATCTCGTATTCAACATTTGTATCATCAAGTCCGAGAGCCTTTACAGCATCATCTCCAGGCTTTACTCCTGCTCCGTCAGGGAAGATATAGATACCATCTTCAGGTGCCTCCGGATAAAGCTCTCTTGATGATCCGAGCTCTTCGATAGCGCTTGATGCTCCTGTTACTATCTGAATAGGATCATTTTCTCCGACATCAACCTGGCAGATAACAAGCTTATCCGCATCAGGGTGCTTTTCTATAGAAAGAACCTTTCCGACTACGATTTTCTCAAGGTTCTTATCATACTGGTTATAGTTCTCAACATGAGAACCGGAAAGTGTTATTTTATCTACGAATTCCTGTGGTGTTACGTCAAGGTCAGGAACGTAGGCTTTAATCCAAGAAATTGGTGTGTTCATTTTTTTCTCCTTGTAATCTATATAATACGTTCGCTCAATAATGTTCCCCTCAGGGCATCGCTCCCGCTTCCATTTTGGGACACCCCTAGCGGACGCTCGCGCTTGCTAAGCTCTCACTTCGCTTTGCTCGTGAATCGCTAAGCACCGAGACCCAAAAGGTCCCTTCGTGAAACATTATTTCGCTCACTTCTTTACAAACAATCCATATATTATCTATATCAATTCAATAACTCGAATAAGGCATTCACTTAAGAGAAGCGAAAACTTACTCCGTTTTTTTGATTAAAATTGCTCAAGGAATCGGATGTCGTTCTCATACATCAATCGCATGTCTGCGATCTCATACTTGAGGAGTGCTACTCTCTCAAGTCCGATTCCGAAAGCAAAGCCTGAATACTCGTTTGGATCGATTCCGCACATCTCGAGAACGTGTGGATGAACCATTCCACAGCCCAGGATTTCAATCCAGCCTGATCCTTTACAAACGCCGCAACCCTTTCCACCACATTTGAAGCAGGTTACATCTACTTCAGCTGATGGCTCTGTAAATGGGAAGTGATGTGGACGAAGCTTTGTTTTGGTCTTCGGTCCGAAGAAGTTCGTTGCAAACTGATCAAGTGTTCCCTTAAGGTCGGCCATTGTTACACCTTTTCCTATTACAAGCCCTTCTACCTGGTGGAAGGAAGGAGAATGTGTTGCATCAACCTCATCTGAACGAAATACTCTACCGGGAGAGATGATCTTGATAGGGAGCTCTCTTTCCGGGAAGCCCTTTGATGTCTCCTTGAGTTTTCCGGCTGCAAGCATGATTCTTGCCTGCACTGATGATGTCTGTGTACGAAGAACGATATCATCTTCTGTTGTCTCACCCTTTGCAGGATCATGTCTGCTTATATAGAAGGTATCCTGCTCGTCCTTTGCAGGATGATCTTCCGGAATATTGAGAAGCTTGAAGTTCATTCTGTCGTACTCAACCTCAGGTCCGTCAACAACCTCGTAGCCCATTCCGATAAATACTCTCTCAAGATCTTCAAGTGCTATCTGATTTGGATGCTTATGACCTCTTATCATCTTCTTTCCGGGAAGAGTAACATCGATTGTTTCTCTTGCCATCTTTGCAGTAAGCATTTCCTTACGCATAGCTTCTCTTTTGGCATTCATTTTTAATTCGATCTGTTCTCGAGCCTGGTTAACAAGCTGACCGAACTTTGGTCTTTCCTCAGGGCTGAGGTCTTTCATACCCTTTAAGAGCATCGTGAGCTCACCCTTTTTACCAAGGATCGAAACCTTGACATCATCAAGGGACTCAGTGCTGTCAGAATCAGCTATTTTCTGCTCAGCCTCTCTTCTGATCTTCTCAAGTAATTCCTTCATTTTAGATATCCTCCGTATTTTAATTATATTTGCCACTACGTTAATGCAATCGTTGAACCTGCCTGCTTCGCAGTCCTTCGGCTTTTCAAGCCTCTTGTTCAACGATGATTAGGCTTCGCCTAATATAGCTTCTTCATTATATAGACTTCTATGAAAGCAAGCTTTCTCGAAGTCTATATAATTCGAATCTGCATTAACTCATTGATAACAAAAAACCCGGATACAGAAAACTGTATCCGGGACGATCATTCTTAACCGCGGTACCACCCGACTTCTATATAACCGTTTACTAAAAGTTCAATCGGTCATATAACTCTTTTCGTTAAATAGACTCCGGTGTGAAGATAACCTATAACCTCTATCCAACAGGACTTCCAGCCGATGATCCCGTCTCTCTGGTCGGTGAAAGCTACAAGCTTTATGCACCATCATAGTCGTACATATAATGCTTATGTCATTATAGTTATTCCACCTACCAAAGTCAAGGATTTTATATATATAAAGGACAAGAGGATTACGCCTCCTCATCTCCGTCCATTGCAAATGTCATATTGAAGCCTTCAACATCTACAGTTACAGTCTTTTCAGTGTAGTTAACCTCTCCGTAAAATGTAAGTGATCCTTTTGTGATTGTCATATCAGAACCGTCTACTTCATATTTACACTTATCTATTTTTTCACCGACGTGGAAGGTTGCATTGTCATCTTCTAACTCAAGTGTTATTTCATCCGGATTACATCCAGTACGAGCCTTAAGGAGATCATTTGATATAGTCATACCATTAAGCTCTGAGCTTGCTAAAGAATAAGAACCTTCGAGTCTGCTGTTATCTTTATGAAAAGTTTCCTTAATAATGATTGCTCCAAGCAGTATTACTACTATTGCAGCAAGAAGCATCACAGGTGTAACCTTGAAATTCTTCTGCTTTATTACAGGTTCAGGAACAACCGGGTTAGGATTAGCATAGAAAAATGTTTCATTATGCATCTCGATCTGATTATTTATTTCATTATTCATCGCATAATCAGAGGATAACTTCTCTGTTATTTCAACTGTTTTCTCAACAGCACTGTCTTCTGTCTTATCATCTGTTTTAGGCTCCTCTTCATGCTTAAGTGAGAGCTTATAAGTGCTTTTTGTTTCTTCTACAGAACCATTAAATTCTTCGTTCATGACTGTTCCTCCTTAATACTTTCTCCATAAAACAAATACTCTGGTTCTGCGTCGTCTTTTGCAAAACCAGAGTATATTATCAAATGAATAATACTTTGTCAACTATTATTTTTAAAAAGTTTACCTTTCATAAAAAATTTACTTTTAACATCCTTACCCTTTTTATTAATAATAACAAATAAAAAAACCTCTTGATTGCATAAAACCACAATATTTGCGGCTAATCAAGAGGTTTTTGTCACATTTATTTCGGTTTTTACCTCACAACCTTCTCGAAGTCTGATGCCGGATGCTTACACCACGGGCAGATAAAGTCTTCCGGAAGGTCTTCACCTTCGTAAACATATCCGCAGACTTTACATACCCAGACGGTCTGTCCCTTCTCATCCTCATCCTTTACAAGGCTGCCAACCTCATCGCCCTTCTTTATATCCTGTGGCTTTGGCTTGATGTTCTCCTGATAGTATTCGTAGGTTGCAGATCTTGCAACACTTCCATCAGCCTCAGGAATCAGCTCCATATCCGTCACATCGCAGATAAAAAGTGTATGTGTCCCAAGATCAACAGTATCATAAACCGTTCCGGAGATATATGCATTGGTTCCATCCTTGATATACGTAATTCCATTTGAGCCAAGTCCTATCTTGCCGTAGCCCTGGAACTTATTTACTTCTCTTCCGGACTGGAAACCAAATCTCTTAAAGAGCTCGAAGTCTGCCGCTTCGCTGATTATTGAAATATTAAAAACCTTTGATTCCAGCAGCATATCGTGCGTATAGTTCAGCTTATTAACTGCAAATGCAATTCTGTTCGGATCAGTTGTAACCTGAATTGCCGTATTCGTGATACAACCATTATGCTTATCCCCTACTTTTGTTGTCAGTACGAAAAGTCCGTATGACAGCTTGTACATGGCTTTATTATCCATAAGTAACCTCCTACCTTACATATATACTAATAACAAACTCCGTCAGCGCCGATCCAGTATCCGTCAACGTACTGGCTTGTTGTGCCAATCATACTTCGTATGATTGCAAGACTTCTACTAGAAGTCTTGATTCCGCTTCGCGGAATGCATCCTTCGCTTCGCTACGGACTCTGGG
>CACYJP010000162.1 GCA_902774725.1 uncultured Lachnospiraceae bacterium | reverse complement strand
TAAACCCACAGGTAGGACACTGATAGTTCATATCCTGCTTATCATCCGGCACTTGAAATATGTGCATACAATTCAAACATCTTCTGTTCACTGCTTTTCCCCTTTCACATATAACAATCGATACCTATTATACCACAAAAAAAGCCAATGAACACATATATCCATTGACTTTTCAGAGCTTCCGATCGGACTCGAACCGACGACCTACTGATTACGAATCAGTTGCGCTACCAACTGCGCTACGGAAGCTGAGCAACATATGTATTCTAACATAATTGCATATTAAAAACAAGGAAAGTAAAAATCATCCGTGCTTAATATAAATATCATTTTACATATAATGACCTTTGCGTTTATAATGAGTAAGTATTATCAAATAAAAGAGAGAACAACTATGGAATATAACTTTTTTGCAACTATATCTAGAATGAAATATATAAACAGATGGGCTCTTATGAGAAACTCGCGAAACGAGAACCTGAGCGAGCACAGCCTTGAGGTAGCGATGATTGCCCATGCTCTTTGCTCTATTGGAAATGTACGATATGAGAAGAAGCTGAATGCTGACAGAGCCGCTCTTATAGGTCTCTATCACGACTCATCAGAAATAATAACAGGCGATATGCCTACTCCGGTCAAGTACTACAATCCTGATATAAAGGAAGCATATAAGGAGGTCGAAAAAATCGCAGAGTTTAAGCTTCTGGAGAAGCTCCCCCGCGACCTGAGACCTGTATATGAAGAGATATATAAAACGGACAATACCGCAGATGATAAGTACATGCGCGCACTTGTAAAGGCCGCAGACAAAATATCCGCTTACATCAAATGTATCGAAGAGGAAAAATCGGGAAACACCGAGTTTTCCACCGCTAAAAACTCTATAGAAAAATCCCTGGATAAATATTCCAAGGATTATCCGGAGGTAAAGGACTTCATAGCTGAATTCCTTCCTCCATACGGAAAAACATTGGACGAGCTGAACTGATCAGCCCGTCCATTTTTACTCAACCTAAAAAATATTCTCAACCTAAAATAAGGAGCCAGCAGCCTACTGGCTCCCAGCTCCACAGCCATAACTGACATTCCTGAAAAGAATTCCGTCAGATACAGATATAGTTTGTTATTTAAGATCTTGGGTGAAGACATCTATTTACCTCCGTCACATCACCTTATCTTTACTGATTGTCCCAAGGCATCTTAGGACCATCTTCTGATGACTCCGCTGCTTCTGTAGGCTTAGCTGCAGGATTTGCATCTGCTCTGTTATCAGCCTCTGTCGTATCTGTTGTCTGTGCTACCTGCGCTGCCTCTGCCGCTTCACTTACCACCTCAGATACTGAACCGGAAGTTGCATCAGTAGTTGTATCGGAAGCTGTATCAGCCTCGTCAAAAGCATCTCCCTCATCATCATTCATCAGAGAATCTATCTTGGACTCGAATTCAGAGCTTGCATAAACCTTGAACTTGTCTTTATCCTTGTCCTTCTTTTTCTTAAGCTTCTTAGCTTTATTCTTGAGCTTATCCTTAAGCTTAGACTTATCCTTGCTCTTTACATCAGCAAAAAGACCTTTTACTCCCGAACCTAAGCTTCCGCCTGTGATATCTCCATTTGTAAGTGATACAGCCTTTCCAACAGCAGGCTTCTCACCACCTGTTATCTGATTGAAGATATCCATAAACTCCTTACCTGTAATAGACTCATGATCTATCAGATAAGTAGCTACAGCATCCAGTATCTTAACATTGTCAGAAAGAAGCTTATAAGCTCTGTAGTAAGCATTGTTGATGATCATCTTTACTTCCTCATCAACAAGTGTAGCTGTTTCATCAGAACACTCAAGCACTCTTCTTCTATCGAGATACTCTCCGGTGATACCCTCGAGCTGAACCATTCCAAGACGCTCGGACATACCATACATGGTAACCATTGTTCTGGCTGTTCTTGTAGCCTGTTCTATATCATTTGAAGCTCCGTTTGTTACTGATGGGAACTTGAGTGCTTCTGCAGCACGTCCACCCATTGCTATTACGATATCAGCCTCAAGCTCTGCCTTGGTCTCAAGATTCTTCTCCTCTTCAGGAGCCTGCCATACATATCCAAGTGAACCCTTGGTTCTCGGTATGATAGTAATCTTCTGAACAGGCATTGTATCCTTCTGAAGCATTGTAAGAAGTGCATGTCCTGCCTCGTGATAAGCAACAACGCTCTTTTCGTTTGCTGAAAGGATGTTGTTCTTCTTCTCCTTACCTGCAAATACAACCTCTATAGATTCAAGTATATCATTCTGCGAAACAAATCTGCGTCCCTTTCTTACTGCTGTAAGAGCTGCCTCGTTGATTATGTTCTCAAGGTCGGCACCAACTGAACCGCTTGTTACATTTGCTATCTCATGAAGATCAACTGACTCATCCAGCTTAACATCCTTGGAATGAACTCTGAGGATATCCTCACGTCCCTTCAGGTCAGGACGCTCAACTATAACTCGTCTGTCGAAACGACCCGGTCTAAGAAGAGCCTTATCGAGAACCTCCGGTCTGTTAGTAGCAGCAAGGATAATTATACCCTTTGATGAATCAAATCCGTCCATCTCAGAAAGGAGCTGATTAAGTGTCTGCTCACGCTCTGAATCTCCACCCATATGTCTGGTATCTCGGCTTCTACCTATAGCATCTATCTCATCGATAAATATGATACAAGGCGCCTTGGTGTTTGCCTGCTTGAAGAGATCCCTTACACGGGAAGCTCCGACACCGACATACATTTCTACGAATTCTGAACCTGACATGGAGAAGAATGGTACTCCTGCTTCACCGGCAACCGCCTTGGCAAGAAGTGTCTTTCCTGTTCCCGGAGGTCCTACGAGAAGTGCACCCTTAGGAAGTCGTGCACCGATCTCCAGATATTTCTGAGGCTCCTTGAGGAAGTCAACCATTTCTGTAAGTGACTCCTTTGCCTCTTCCTCACCGGCAACATCCGCAAATGTAACACCGGTATTTTTAGTCATATCGTAGAGCTTTGCATTGGACTTTCCGACATTCATAAGACCGGAACCGCCCGCAAGTCTCTTCATAATAAGCATCGTCAGGAAATACATAACAGCAATAAGTATTATGTAATAAAGTATCTGACTGAGGATTGCATTTCCACCCTCATCAATAGCGGTAAACTCAACCTCTGCTTTTTCAAGTCTCGTTACGAGATCATAATCATCTGTACGTACTACGTAATAAGTAAGATTCTCTGTCTTCTTATCATCTTCCTTCGGCACAAACTTTATCTTCTTTTCGTAGATCTCAACATCATCTACCTTACCCTCATCCACCATCTGAATGAACTTATCGTACGAAACCTCTTCCTCTCCGGAGGAAGTGTAATTGTTATAAGCCATGACAAATATGATAGAAAGGATAATCGCTATGATAATAACGCCAAGAGAAGAATTCATTCCACCCGGCTTCTTCTTATTGTCATTATTATTCTGATTATTATTTTCTTCCATACTACCTTTATCTTTCTATTAAAATTTGAGCTATTACTGATATAAAGGATATTTATCTGTAATGCTCTTTACAAGAGCCTCAGCCTTAGCACTGTCCTTATCAAGGATAGCAGCCTTAAATGCATCAGCTATTACATACATATCCTCCTTAACTGCTCCACGAGTTGTAACTGCAGGAGTACCTACTCTTATACCGCTTGTTACAAATGGTGACTGTGGATCGTTAGGAACTGTATTCTTATTAACTGTTATACGAACCTCATCAAGTGCCTTCTCAACCTCTTTACCTGTAAGACCAAGTCTCTTAAGGTCAACAAGCATTAAGTGGTTATCTGTTCCTCCGGATACGATATCAAAGCCTCTGTCCTGAAGAGCAGCAGCAAGTGTTGCTGCGTTCTCTACAACTCTACCCATATAGTCCTTGTAATCCTGTGAAAGAGCTTCCTTGAAGCATACAGCCTTTCCGGCGATAACATGCATAAGAGGGCCACCCTGAATTCCAGGGAAAATAGCCTTG
>CACYJP010000161.1 GCA_902774725.1 uncultured Lachnospiraceae bacterium | reverse complement strand
CTCGGAACATTTATTATTCTTGAAAGCGATATATCATCCATCGGGTTGGCAAGAACCTTAAGGTAAGCAACTATATCTCTTATTTCTTTTCTGTTGTAGAAGCCTGTTCCGCCATATAAGGTGTACGGAATATTTGCATAGACAAGCTTCTCCTCAATAAGTCTGGACTGTGCATTTGTCCTGTATAAAACGGCTATATCAGAATAAGGTCTGCCCTTGATATTTTCCTCAAGGATGTTATTGATCACGCCATGAGCCTCTTCATAGTCGGTTTCATAAACAGTATAGTTTATCCTGCTTCCCTCACCCAGACTTGTCCATAGACTCTTTGACTTACGTCCGATGTTATTTGCTATAACAGCATTTGCAGCATCCAAAATGTTTGACGTAGACCTGTAGTTCTGTTCCAGCTTGATTACCTTCGCATCCGGATATTCATCCTCAAAATTCAGGATGTTATATATATTCGCACCTCTGAATTTATAGATAGACTGATCATCATCGCCAACAACACAAAGATTACGCCACTTTGCAGCCAGATATCTAACAAGCAAAAACTGAGTGTGATTAGTATCCTGATACTCATCGACCATTATGTACTTAAAACGGTTCTGATACATTTCAAGAACATCCTCAGCCTTGTCGAACAAAACCAAAGTCTTAAAAATGAGGTCATCAAAATCCAGAGCATTATTCTGTTTCATCCTGCTCTGGTACTCCCTGTATATCTTCGCCATCTGCTGTTCTCTAAAGTTGATTCCTGCAGTGAGCTCCATATCCTCAGGAGTCTTAAACTCCTCCTTCGCCTTAGAGATGGCCGCCATACAGCCTTTCTCCGGATACTGCTTCGGATCGAGGTTAAGAGTTTTCAGAACCTCCTTGATAACAGCCTTCTGGTCATCCGTATCATAAATTGTAAAATTGTTATTTCCGCCTATTCGATCATAGAAACGTCTGAGTATACGAACACACATCGAGTGAAATGTACTTACCCATATACTCTCAGCCCCCATCCCGACCTGGGCTTCTACTCTTTCGCGCATCTCATTTGCAGCCTTGTTTGTAAATGTAATCGCAAGTATGTTATATGGATTAACACCTTCATCATCTATGAGATGAGCTATTCGATGCACCAGCGTACGCGTTTTACCGCTGCCTGCACCTGCAAGAATAAGAAGAGGCCCCTCGGTATACGAGCAGGCCTCCTGTTGTTTTTCATTAAGTCCGGACATATTATTCTCCGTAAACAACTAACTACTCAGCTGAAGTTGCTCCGCCGCCAAGCTTAGCCTTGAGAGCGGCAAGCTCATCCTGAACGGCTGAATCAGGAGAAGCATCATATTTCGCTGAAAGACTGTCAACCTCACTGGATGCTGTTGTAGCATTGAGCTCAGACTCAGCCTGTGCCATATCGAGCATAGCATCAGCCTTGTCCTCAATTCTCTGGAATGCAGCAAAACCGGAAGCTGAATCAACCTTTGAAGTAACCTTATTTATATCCTGCTGAGCCTTAGCAAGTCTAACCTTTGCCTTAATAGTATCTCTACGAGACTCAAGCTCTGAGATATCATTAACAAGCTTATCATGCATCTGACGCATCTTCATGGAATTAGCAGCAGAAACATCATATATCTGCTGAAGTGATGCCTGCTTAGCAACAAGCTTGTTCTTCTCTGTAAGGAACTTTGTTGCATCTGCATCATTTCCTGCAAGAACAGCCTTCTCAGCATAGCCCTGCATCTTTGCTATCTCAGCATTTACCTCATCGAGATTACGCTTTGCCTTAGCCTCATCAGCCATAACAGAAGCTGTCTCGCTCTTAACCTTTGCCAGGTCACTGTTAAGATTTCTAAGTGTCTGATCAACCATCTTCTCAGGATCCTCTGCCTTATCGAGAAGAGCATTGATATTTGACGCCATAATGTCTTTAAATCTTGATAAAATACCCACTTTTAATTCCTCCCTAGTTATAGTTTTTTCTTTTAAAAATGCATTTATAAAATGCTTTTAACCACTTTTGTATTATACTCTATAAGCCATCTATATTCAATGGAAAAAATATACACTAATCAGGCAAAAAATATACACCGGTCAGACGAGCGTTTCTATTATGATTCCTTCCGACATCCTGTCACTTACAGTTTCAGAATAAGTATACGCCTTTGAAAGAAGCCTTACTGCACTGGTCAGACTTCTTTTGTTATTGCTGTAAAGTGTAGCAAGCAGATCACCTCTCTCTACTCTGTCTCCAACAACCTTATTTAACACTATTCCGGCTCCGAGATCTATATCATCCTCTTTCCTGATCCTTCCGGCTCCAAGAAGAAGAGACATCCTTCCAACAGTCTCAGCATCTATAGCTTCTATAAAGGCAGGATCATCATCCATATAGAAAATCCTTTCAACAAGCCCATCATAATCCACACCAAGCATATAGTCTACCTGTGAATCAAAGGCCTCGCGACACCCTTCTATAAAATCATCCACAAAGCTCAGGTCTCCTCCCTGAGCCTCTGCAAACTCTCTGAATTTTTCAAGTGCCTTACCGGAGTCAATAGTTTCACATATCAGCTCCTCTATCTCTGCATCACTCTTAAAGGATTTACTGTCAGTATCCGGACAATACTTGTCAGAAAGCTTATACATCTCTATGCAAAGAGCAATAACCAGTTTCTTCAGACGTGGATTTTGAACAATTCCCGAAAGGAACAGCATTGCCTCTTCTACCTCAAGAGAATTTCCAACTGTATAGCCAAGAGGCTGGTTCATATCAGATATGACCGCCACACATTTCTTCCTGGCCCTTTTACCTATATCGATCATAACCCTTGCAAGCTCAGCCGCAGACTCCTTATCCTTCATAAATGCACCGCTCCCGCACTTAACATCAAGCACGATGCAGTCTGCACCGCTGGCAAGCTTTTTACTCATAATACTCGAAGCAATAAGCGGAAGGCTGTCAACTGTAGCTGTAACATCACGAAGCGCATAAAGAAACTTATCAGCAGGCGCAAGATTCTTAGTCTGAGCAGCGTCAACCATACCGACCGTCTTAACGAGTCTTATAAAATCCTCATCAGAAACATCCGAACTAAAGCCCGGGATGCTGTCCAGCTTATCGATAGTTCCGCCGGTAATTCCGAGTCCTCTTCCGCTCATCTTGGCAACCGGGACATCTAAGGCAGCCATAACAGGACCGACGATAAGAGTAGTCTTATCGCCGATTCCTCCTGTAGAATGCTTATCAACTACCGTCCTGCCTATCTGGGACAGATTCATGATATCACCGCTATACCTCATAGCCATTGTAAGATCATAAGTCTCCCGATAGTTCATCCCCTTAAGACATACAGCCATCAGAAGCGCAGACGCCTGATAGTCCTTTATATAATCATTCGTGATACCCTCGATGAAATAGTATATCTCTTCAGTCGTAAGCTCCTTGCCCGCTTTTTTCTTTTCGATAATTTCAATTATATTCATAGCATTAATTTCCGCTGCTTCCCGGTGTTCCCGGCGCAGTCTTCATATCATAAATGAGGAAGCTTGCCGGATCAACATCCGCATTCCTGTCAACACCCATAGCAGACACCTCCGCCGGAGTGAGCGTACAAGCATCCACAAATGTTTCATCGACGAGAGTTTTATAACCACCTTCATAATACTTAAGTGCATTATACTGTTCAGCTATCCAGTTACCTGACGTCGAATCATAATTATACCTGGTATAACCGCTCCACTTTCCTGTTGAAGCATTATAATTCGAAGGAAGTCCCTTAGAATAATTATAATAATAAGTCTTTCCATCCTCTGGTACCTTGATAACCGCATCCTTTATAATGATCGCAGATTTACCGGTATTTGTCTGAGTATCCTTTTGAGAGTTTGAACCAAATTTAGTACCCTTCTCAAAAGCCTCAAATCTATTGAAATACCTTCCATCATACCAGGCATTACTGAATCTTCCGACATTTATGTTATAGGAAACACCCTCACTGGTTCCACCGTTATCATACAGATATGTGAAG
>CACYJP010000160.1 GCA_902774725.1 uncultured Lachnospiraceae bacterium | reverse complement strand
GATAAACGCCCAAATAATTCCGAGATATGACCCAGCATACTTCGTCTTGAAATCATTCTTTGCAAGCGTCATCGCAAGCTTTCGATTCTGATATATCTCGACAGGAATATCTATCATTGAATAGAAGTGTCTGATTATATATATAGCTATCAGATCTATAAGAACACATACTATTATATCAAGTATAAGTGTTCTTTTTTCATTCTGTTCATTATACTGCTCAATGATCTGATCCTTATGATACTGAATAAGCATATTTGGATCTCCGGCTTGAGCATCCACCAGCAAACATTCTCTTGAATCAACACCGGTCTCAATCGCTTTTGAGTTAATAAATGCGGCATTTACTTCGTCTTCCAGCTGTTTTAA
Source organism: uncultured Lachnospiraceae bacterium (assembly GCA_902774725.1). Classification (GTDB taxonomy): domain Bacteria; phylum Bacillota; class Clostridia; order Lachnospirales; family Lachnospiraceae; genus Eubacterium_Q. The sequence goes on along the minus strand of CACYJP010000160.1, from coordinate 3,683 downwards.
TGGAACCTGATACTTAACTCCAGACATATCAATATACATATCATATATCACAGTCTTGCCTGCTAGCTGGCCAAAATCAAGACGAAGATTATCAAAGTCCATTGGAAAGTCAAACTTAAGCTTCATTATCTCTCCAACATCAAACACGCCATCTAGTTTTGATCCATCTCCAAAACCCTTGTATTCCTTTGCCGAACTATTCGCCTCATTAAAATCGCCACCAGCCTTGCTGTAGTAAATCTGATAAGTATCATCTTTATTACTAGCCATCTCTACAACAAACTTGACTTCCCGCGTATCTATATCCGAATAGTCTATCTTCCAGAACACTATGAAGTTTAGCAGTATCACGAATATCACGAAGAATATTCTAAGGAGTTTTTTCTTTTTCATCTATCTTTCTTCTTTTCCAATTAGTTTATCTGGCTAATTTCCGAACCTATAAATCGGGAATGTTTATTACAGTCCTCTCTCAGCCTTATATGCAGCGATTCCGCTCCACTTCTGATCCTTATCAGAAAGTGTGAGGTCAGCCTCTGTCATCCCCTCAGGCATAGGCCACTCTACTCCTATTTCAGGGTCCTTCCAGAGAAGTCCGCCCTCGTCATTTGGATGATAGAAGTCTGTACACTTGTAGCAGAACTCTGCATAGTCTGAAAGTACGATAAATCCATGAGCAAAATTCTTAGGTATCATAAACTGCTTCTTGTTCTCTGCTGAAAGAAGTACACCAAACCACTTTCCAAATGTAGCACTTCCCTCTCTCAGATCAACCGCAACATCAAAAACCTCACCGTTAACTACTCTTACGAGCTTATCCTGTGGGAATTCCTTCTGGAAGTGAAGTCCTCTCAGAACACCCTTCTTTGAAGCGCTCTGATTATCCTGTACAAAAACATAGTCTAATCCGGCATCCTTCATATCATTCTCATTATATGTCTCCATGAAGTATCCTCTGTCATCACCAAATACAGTTGGTGTTATGACCTTAAGGCCTTCAATTACTACTCCATCTACTATACAATCTTCTACCTTAATCTTTCCCATCTCTATTATTTCCTTTCTTTAGTCGGTGGAGATGAATCCCCACTGAAATTTTTATAATACGAGCGTACTGATATATGCGTTTCGAGGACCTTTCGGGTCTCGGCGCTTAGCGAATCACAAGTCTGAAAGACGAAGTGAGAGCTTAGCGAGCGAAGCGGCCGCTAGGGGTATCCCGAAACGGAAGCGAGAGCGATGCCGAGAAACGCTTATATCTAGTAGCGAGTTATAGACAAACCAACAAAAAGTCATCTCCACAGATTTACTGCCCCGGTCCGTCGCTATCATCAGGAAGCACCCAGCTTCCATCCGGCGCCTGAACCGCTCCGGGTGTATTTTCTGTTATCTCATTTCCGTCAGGATCGAGATATACAACTCCGCCTTCGTTTGGTGTTACTATAACCGCTCCGGGTCCTTCTGCTGAGCTTTCATCATCTTCAGAAGCTTCAGTCGTCTCTTCCTTGTTTTCCTTGTCTTCTTTATCTTCTTTTTCAGTATCAGCTTCTGTTGTTTCTTCTTTCTTTTCAGTTCCTTCAGTATCCTCTGTCTGAGTCTGTTCTTCCGGAACTCCACCATTTTCCTGAATCTTTCTATAAAGCTCTCTATCTGCAGGTGTCTTTCCCGGCATCTCGCTAGGATCAACTGTAAATGGTGATACGCTTACGCCAAAGTCTGTTACAGCGTTTGGATCAACTCCCAGCTTCTTGCAGGCTTCTTCGTAGCAATCATTTCTAACCCATATCTGAATAGTTGAAGGCAGAAGCTTATAATTATTAACTATGAAGTAATAAGCCTCCGGTGCGTAGTCAGCCATCTTGTGTCCCCAGGTCTCATATCCAAGCTGGAAAAGAACTACCTTTGAAGGATTCTCCAGGAACTCATCTATCTGATGCTTTCCTACTGCATCCCACATCCAAGGAGTGCTGACTGAAGGACCTTCCGTTACACGCTGTGCAGTGTAGCTGATAGTATCTGTTGTGGTTGTCTGCCAAAGTCTTTCATCCTCATCAAGCACAGTTGCAAGCGCATCTGTATCAGCTTGATAATAATTCCAGGCAGAACCTGAAATAAAGCCTGCTGACATCTGGAATTCCGAGAAAAATGCGAAGCCCATGATACCAATTATCGTGCATGTCACACATTTCTTGAATAAGCTTTCTTTTGCAAAATCATCTCTGTTCCTGTACATATAAACTATCAGAACATATGCAGCTGTTATAGATGCCGCTCCGATAAATGGAACTCCGTGGTAATTAAACAATCCTCTTGTACAGAATGCAAAAACAAAGAAATATATCGTAAGTCCTGCTATCAGACCCTTCTTTTTATAGAGTTTGTATGCCATATATAAAACGCTGACAAACATAAACAGTCTAAATATAAAGAGCGGAGTTATGTCTGTTGCAGCAAGAGCCAGTACATACTTGCAAGGCTCTGTTAATGGAGCTACAAATGTAGAGAACAGCCCTCCACCAAGTCCAGCCATATACTGTGGATAGTAAAGTCTGTTTATAGTATAAGCTCCAAATCCGAAATCATGGAATGAATGGGTTGCAAGCATATAAATGACCATACATATCCATGGAATTGCAATAATAAAACCAAGTCTGATATATCTTTTCAGCATCCTGCCCCACCACTGTCCGCGGGTCTCCGTGCCGGGGTCCTCCAGGCGCCATTTGATTTCCGTCGCAACCACGCCGACAAGCAAGTAAAACAGTGGAAATACCATCAGGAATGCCGTACCAAATGTCATAACAACACCGATACTCATCCTTATACAGCTTCCGATGCTTATATCTCTTTTCTTAAGGAATACCAAAAATTCCAAAAGGAAGATCTGTGCACCTATAACACACAAATGTTCAGAAAGTATCTGAGTTGCAAAATCCGTATGCTGAAGAATTGCGTGATAGATAAAAGGTGCTGCGATAAGTACCCATTTATTTACATATTTCTTATAAGCAAAAACGATATATGTCCAGAAGCCTGCAAACATGATATAGAAGAAAAGTCTCTGAAGCGTTGCAGTATGCGCTCCCAGGAAGTAGAAGATACAGCTGAAGATATAAGTCCACGGCATATGCTGTGATGGAATATCTCTATAGAGCACCTTGCCCTTAGCCATTTCAAATCCTATAGAATAGATATCCAGCTCATCCGGATCAAACCATACTTCATAGATATACTTGAGCTGAATAAAAAGAAATACAAGGAAAAGAACCATTCCACTGATTATAAGAAGCTTTTTATTAGATTCGATCTTTGCAGTAAGTCTTTCGATAACCGAGCCCTTCTTATCAGCGGATTTCTTATCAGCGGATTTCTTATCAGTCAATTTATTTTCTGATACTTTCCTTTCTGGTTCTTTCTTTTCTGATACTTTGTTCTCAGTTACTGTTGTTCCCGAATCCTCGCTCTTTATATCCTTAAGTCTTTCTTTTATCTTTGATTCCATTTTCTCTCTATCAACCTCTACATTTACTTTAACTCTGTCCATTTGATCCACCACCAAACATATCACTCTGGCTTCTAGCTCTTGTTCTCTCCGCTCCATGAGGATCATGATTATGCGAATAAACGCTTCTCCTCTTTCCGGTGCTTACATCATCAAAGTTGATTCTCTCTTCTTCAACAAC
>CACYJP010000159.1 GCA_902774725.1 uncultured Lachnospiraceae bacterium | reverse complement strand
CTAATAAAAATGGAAAAAGTATAAAATTATTAGTAAATCAAGTGTTTTAGAATGATGATTGGGCGTGATTTTACTAATAAAAAGCAAAAACGCCCGAAATATTAGTATTTCGCAGTTTGTAACCACAAGTCAAAGCAACCGCACGACAAAGCAACCAACCACAATTGATTTATTAATGGCCCGGTTACAACTGTCTAGTTATAGCCACTTCTTTTTCTTAAAGAAGATCAGGCTACCGATTACGATCAGTAGACTTACTACGATGACTGCAGGATAGCCCCATGGGGAGGTGAGTGCAGGCATGTTGTAGAAGTTCATTCCGTACCAGCCTGTGATAAGAGTCAGAGGCATGAAGATGGTTGTTACGACTGTGAGCAGTGTCATGATACGGTTCTGCTTAACTTCCATCTGTGTGTGATAGAGGTCTCGCACCTGCATGGTGTAATCCTTAAGGGATGTTGCGGTGTCGTGAAGTCTGGTCATTCTGTCGGTGAAAAGGCCGAAGTATCTGACGTTCTCAGCCTTGAAGAAGCTGTTTTCGTTTTCTTCAAATTCTTGTCCCAGATCTATCAGCTGTTCGTAATGGATTCGTAGATCACGTATATCTCCACGTATCTCATTTACCCGGCTCAGATTGGCTTCAACGGCATCCTTCAGGATGTCATCCTCTATCTCATCCAGCTCCTTTTCAAAGCGTTCCAGGATATTCAGATCTCTCGCTATTATAAGTTCAAGAAAGTCATATATAAAACGCTCCATGCTTGGCATCTTCCATTTCTTTGAAACAGATATGCGGTGAACCATTCTTTCTACCACACCGGTAGAGTCAATAAATACTATGCCCTTTTCATCTAACGCAAATGCGTACTTATAATCCTTTCCGGTTATATCACGCCTGCTGGGAATAGAGAAGGTTCCTGTAAGGGAATCAAAGTTTACCTCAGCCTTAGTACTGTGAATATCTTCTTCATGTATTTTAAGCTCCATGTCGATTCCCATATCAAATATACCTTGATCAGTCTGCCACTCATCAGGAGTGACAATAGCGACATACTGATATTTGCTATTCTTTATTTCCTCAGCAGAGCATGGAGTCAGTGCTTCCTTGATCTGATAAAACATAGAAAACCCCCCGGTATTTTTAACATGAATATATTTTACTTTAGGGGATAAGCAAAGTCAAACCGGAACAGCTTAAAATCTCTTATCCTAAAGAGGGAAAATATGATATATTAATATGTGATTTATATTATAAATTACATCAAAAAGAGGAGGGGTTATTATGGATGTAAGCTTATTAAAGGGAAGGAAAACCAGGAGGAGCTTTACGGCTGTGCTTGCTACGCTGCTTATAGTAACTTCGGTTTTCGGAAATGTATCAAAGCTCGGAGCGCTGGGCAGGGTTTATGCCGGGGGAAGAGTAGGTGACTATGGTATAGTAGAAGTACATGGTTATGAATCAGGAAGATATCCAAAGTGTGTATTTGATGATGATTACTTTGATTCAAATGGCAATCTGACATTAGAGCTAAAGGCAAAGGAAAATGATGATTACACATTACTATATCAGGATGAAACAAATAAAAAGGTATATATTAATAAGAATTATTTTCTTTTAACAGATGAATACTTTTATATTAAAAGTTTCATAATAAATGGTGAGAAAATAATTAAATATACGGGAGGAAGCATCACACTAAACAAGTCTGATTTTAAGTCTAATCCAAGTGAGGAATATGGTAAAAATTACAAAGATATAACAATTGAATCAGTAACAAGTGACTATACAAATCAGTGGTATCATGGATTTTGGCTGGATTCTAATGGAGATTGGACATATAAACCTCTTGGATCTTGGAAGGGTTCGGGTGATTATCAGTGGTACGAGGATACTGCCGGATGGTATCCTACAAGTCAATGGATGAAGGCAGATAAGTATTACAAGGACTTTAATGCATATAAGTATAAGAGTGATGCAGCGCAATCTAATAGTGCCAGCTGGTCTACCAATTATCTGGATGTTCATACTGCCTGGTTCTATTTTGATTCTAATGGGTATGCAGCATCAAATGGTTGGTATAATATAGACGGATATTGGTATTATTTTGAAAACTTCCTCTATGAGGCAGGCTGCTGGAGAGATGGCTATTACATAAATAGTGATGGAACACAGACTTATAGCTATACCGGAAGCTGGAAGAGTGATGCAAATGGATGGTGGTATTCAGATACTGCCGGCTGGTATCCATCTAACCAGTCACAGATAATAGACGGAAAGACATATTATTTTAAGCCTGACGGATATCTTGCAACAGATATGTGGATAGCTCCGGGAGAGTTAGGAACTTATTCGGAAGAAACCTGGATTCATGTAAATTCATCCGGTATACAGGATAAATACGGATACTATGATGAAAATGGCGAATGGAAAGAAAACACAGTAGGTGAGTAAAAACTTCATAACTAAATAGTAAAAAGAATAAAAATATGATTCGAACCGAATTAGCTATTGACAAAAGGGGTATAAATAGGTTATATATTTATAGTGCTTTCGGCGACTTAGCCAAGTGGTAAGGCGTGGGACTGCAACTCCCTGATCGCTGGTTCGAATCCTGCAGTCGCCTCTTATAAATCTATGTCTACATTTGTGGGCATAGATTTTTTATTTTTAACATAATTGATTCGTGATATAATAAAAGTGCTTTTACAATTTGTGTCAAAGTAGTTACGGATGAGACAAGACTGGAATATAAGGGTTTATAAATGTGTAGTTCTATAGAAGGAAGCCGCCGATTTTACGAGCAAAGGGTTGCTCCTATGATTCGTAGCAGCTTTCCGGAATATGAAAACAAAATAGCAGCAGGTCTTGTAGGTGAAGGCTCGGACTGCTTCGGATACGATGATTTTATATCAAGAGATCATGATTTCGGAACGGGTGTATGTCTTTGGCTTACGGATGAGGATTATAGAGTGATCGGACAGAAGCTTTCTGAGGAGTATGAAAAGCTTGTAGATGAGGTTGAGGAAAATGGACTTACAGCACGTCTCAGATCGCGCCGTGGTGTGATGACTATTCATGGCTTTTACTCGAGTATACTTGGAATAGACTTAGATACGGAGTCAGGAAGTATCAGCGAGGAGGATTGGAATAGTCTGGACCATAACTGTCTTGCCACAGCGGTGAATGGTGTGGTATTTAGGGATGACCTGGGACAGTTCAGTAGATTCAGAAAGCGTCTTCTGGATTATTATCCTGATAAGATATGGAAGGAAAGAATAGTGAATGCTCTTCATAAGTTTTCTGCTGCGATGCAGGTAAACTATGCAAGGTGTATGTCGAGAGGCGACTATGTTGCGGCTCGCCTTTGTCATATGGAGGGGCTTCAGTCTGCAATGGAGCTTTTCTTCCTGATGAAGAGGCAGTATCCACCGTATTATAAGTGGACGTTTCGAAGGCTGTCAGAGCTGGGTGCTGAAAGTAATGAGAAGTCGAGCGAAAGAAGTGTATACAGCGAAAACAGCGGTAGATATGCAAAGCTGATAAGTACATTTGCGGATGCCGTAGGCGATAAGTCGGTCTGGGAGGGTAAGACGTACTCACCAAGCTATATCAATCTCTCCGATCCGATAGTTCTATATGCGGAGCGACTTGCGGAGCAAATTGTCGCGATGCTTCGTGAAAATGGACTCACAGAGGGTATCGATCCATATCTTGAGAAGTATGTGGATGAGATACTAGAGGATATGTGAGACGTAGTATGGAAAATAAAAAAGTACTATGCCTGGATTACTAAGCATAGTACTTTTCAATATATTCAAGAAATTCAGGGTTGGTTGTTCCTAAGTCAATTCCTATTACTTTTCCCATTTTCTTTTCCTCCTGTTATTATTTCGAAAGCGACATTCTTCTTAGTTCGCTACTTTCACCATGGTAGGCCGGATGACCTTGCCGTTCAGTGTGTAGCCCTTCTGCATTACTCCGGAAACCTTGCCGCTTTCGTAGTCTTCAGTTTCCTCTGTCTTTACTCCAATCTCCGAGAGTTGCTCCCTTACAGCCATAACTCTGTCGGACTCCTTGATTCTGAGTCTTGAGACGCCTGTAAATGTTATATCGTCGAAAACGAATGGTGCAACTGTTGCCATATAAGGTGTGATATCAGGGATGTCTGTGCAGTCCCATACAATTCCTTTAGCAGAGGTAGTTTTGCTTCGGACATCATCTATCAGCTTAAGGTAGTCAACTATAGCTCTGTCGCCTTGCCTTGAATCAGGATTCAGGTTTGTAACCTCTATATCTGTCCATTTCTTTAAGCAAAGTAAAAATGCACCATTGCTCCAGTCACCTTCAACCTTGAAGTCTCTTATCACATCATTTTTATTTTTGTATTTGTTACTCTGCTCCAGGTATCCGCCGGTCATCGGACAGAAGGTTCCATCCTTAAAGTCAGCCTCGCAACCGTATTTTTTTAACACGTCGAGGGTAAGCTCTATATAGTGAACAGACTTCATCTCACCGGTTACATTTATCTTGCATGGCTCATCAAAAAGTGTGAGAGCCATAATCAGTCCGGATATATACTGAGAGGAAACACTGCCATCAATAGTATACTCGCCCGGAGTCATTTCACCTGATACTATGATGCATCTGGAGGATGCGTCCTTTTCGATGGTTATGCCGTGTGGCTTAAGCGCAGCCTCCAGCTCATCTAAAGGTCTGTCGAAGAGACGTCCCTTTGTTTCAAAAATAAGTCTTTTAACTCCGTGATGATTTCTGCCCTTGCCGAGGCTGTATGCAGCTGCAACAGGTATCATAAATCTGAGAGTTGAGCCACTTTCGTTGCATGGAAGATATACTGCGTCACAGGATGAATTTGCGGCATTATATAAAGCGCTAAGCACAGACTTTGTTGCACGGATATCCTCGTTATCCCCGGGAAGGATTGTGAGATCCTTCAGCGTTGTGTTTCTGAAATCAGCCCCATCATCACTACTGAAACCAAGATCATCAGAATTATCAGGAACGCCAGGATCGTCAGAGTCAACTGAACTCATAAGAAGAAATCTTACTATCAGTTCGCGATGATAGATCGACTTCGATGGTGGTGCATCTATTTTAAAATTTGGGGTTTTGTTTAGACAATTAATAATCATTTGTTATAACTCTTTTTGATAATACTCTTTTGATAAAACTTTTTTCGATAAAACTCTTTTTGATAAAACTCTCTGGTACATTTCAGATAATAAACATCTGCGGTTTAGTGTAGCAGAACACCGGAATTATTACAATAGATTATTCGCCTTAGGATACCTAAGCGGGAATCCTCGGTAATTAAATTACCGAGATGAAAGCGCCATTTTATCCCTGATTGAACTATAAGGTTGATGCAATAATCCACCAAAAATGTTATACTATGTGTATGAAAAACAATCTAATACATTACAGAACTTCGGTCTGTAACATTAATTACCATGTGGTGTGGTCTGTCAAATATCGTCG
>CACYJP010000158.1 GCA_902774725.1 uncultured Lachnospiraceae bacterium | reverse complement strand
TCATACTGCATAGTTTTTGTTAAGTACTACGGTGATGTATTTCCGACTGAAAAAAAATATGATCATTCAGATTTTGATCATTATTTCAGGCAGTAAGTTTTCTTCTAAGCTCGTTATATATATCCTCACCTACACCGATAGTTTTAAAGTATCCTTCCACACTTCCAAATTCTTCATAAAATCTTTTATATATGATTCCCTTGGAATGATGATATTCAGATCAACTTCAGGATGATGTATTGCTGCCATCTTGAAACGTTCCTTGTTATATTCTTTGGTAAGCATATAATCATTCACAATTTCATCTTCAGGTACGCCACAGAGCATAAGTAATATAGCTGATATAACACCGGTTCTATCCTTCCCGGCCGAGCAGTTAAACATCACTCCGGACTTGGCCTTCGCCATATAGGTAAATATATTCTTTAATGAAGGAGACTTGGCAATCTTTCTATAGCTGCCGGGAACTGCCTCAACAGATTCAGGAACCTTTCCGCCTTCGACAATCGGGAAGTTTTTATAATCGAATCCTTCCATATCTGCAAAACCACTAGGACTACTACTAACTACATCTTCTTCCCTTACATCAATAATTGTTGTAATTCCATTTTCCTTTAAGAATTCTATATCATGTTCACTAGGATAGTTTTGTTTATCACTTCTAAGTATTCTTAGATATTTTGTACTCTTTCCATCTGAACAAAGATGACCTCCCAAATCTCTGGTATTCATCGTGGTTTCCAGTAAGCTTTTTGACTTCTCGTACCATTCCAATATATCTGCGACCTCACTAAGGCTGTCAGCTATAAAGTTTGGAAGTTCATCATCACTTTGTATCTTCCATAAACCACCGAACCCCTGCCTTATCCATAGAGTCTTCATTCCTAGTCCCTTTGCAGGAATGATATCATTATCTATTCTGTCTCCTATCATAAACGCTTGGTCAGCAGGACAATGCGAACGTTCTAGCGCTATCTCATATATTCTTTTATCCGGTTTTTCGACGCCCTCTTCTGCAGATGCTATCACAAGATCTATGTATTTAAGCAGTCCAAATGCTTCAAGTCTATCAGCAGTTCCTAGTTTCTGATTAGCTATAATACCTATTTTATATCTCTGACTCAATTTCTTTAATACTTCTTCCGAATCTTTGTATAGTACTTCATATTCTGATTCCCACTTAGGAATGGGCACTCCAAAAAACTTGGATATTTCCAGATCTCCCTTTTTATTCTGTGAATAAAACTCTAAAGCTTTATCAGTAATACTCTGAACTGAAACACCTGCTTCCTGAGCAATTTTTTCAAATCTTCGCTCATATACCTTTGATTCATCCACTAGTGTCGAACCAACATCAAAAAATAACCATTTAATCTTATTCATGATTCTCCTTTATTTAAATCTTTGCTTCCTGTTATATGCCTTCAGGGTAAATCACTCTTAATAACATCTACTTTTTTGGTTCATCACCCATGCAAATGCTTTCGCCGTTCTAATATCTGCATCTCTGAAATGATTCCCCTCATTCCATTCAAGAATACAATCTACACCAGATTCTTTCAGCAGTTCATTTGCTTCACGTATCTTTTTACCAACAGTCGCCATGACCGGATTGCGTGTTTTCTCCTCCTTATCTCCAAGACTGAGATAAACGGTATCGGTACAAATCTCATTCTTTTTCATATAATCAATAAAACCCGGAAACCACATAGACGGAGAAGCGGCCGCAACGCCATCAAAAATATCTGTCTGATACACCGCCCATAGTGAAAAGAGTCCTGCAAGCGAGTAACCACCAATATAATAAGTCTTGGTTTTGTCACCACACAATTTGAACAATTCACTCAGTGTCTTTGAAGCCCCACAGCCAAAATCATCTTTCCCGAATACTGCAGGAGCTTCCCAAGGAGAAAGATCATTGTTCCAGTTATCAATCCTGACAGCTATCAGATGAAAGTCCATTTTACAGTTATTATTTATCGTATTAAATTCATTTTCGATTCCTTCAAGGTCATGATCGTCAACAGGCTGAATCAAAACAATGTCAGATTCCGGATTTCCAAATTCATATGTTTTCATTTCAAAGTCTCTTTTCTGTCTAATGCATTTAACAAATGTATTCCTCGAAGTTTTCTAAAGGTTCATCTTTCTCCGGCGCTCTTTCAAATGTAAACTTAAGTTCTTTTAGATTAAGACCACCATTCATGAACTTAAGTCTCATCACCCCGTACTTAGAATGGAAGAATATTTTCCTGCGGATACTAAGTTCTTCGCCGCCTCCATGGAAAGTGAAACTTCCGCAAGGGACACCTTGGAAGAATACTCCCACAGGTATCTGTGACAACCTGGACAGATCAGAATGCCCTATCATATCAATGTAGTAACATCCTCTCTTCTTCACATCAAAGCCAAGGAAATATACTGCTCCCTTGGTAGTATCAACCTGTGACAGATCGATCACTGTGCCATCTTCTACCTCAAAATACTCTACGTCAGATAAATCGTCACTTTCAAGTTCATCCTCGAATCCAACCACCTCAACCTTATAGTCTTCACCGCAAAGTCTCTTCATAGCATTTGTATTCATAAGAACCCGGCAGATATTACCTGCCATTCTTGTAAGCTGACCTCTGGTGATAAGGCCTTCACTTAACGCCTGAAGAGTATCATCTCCCGTAGAATTAACTGAAGCATCAGGACATACGGCATAGAAATCATTTTGTGCAATAACAAGTCTCGAAAATGATGTTTTATCCACTACTCCGCCAACATCACCTATATTTGACCACCAGTCTGTCATCACGATGCCTTCGAAGCCCCATTCTTTTCTAAGTATATTTGTATTGAGATCATGACGCGAATTAGTCCAGATTCCATTTACCGGTCCATATGTTGTCATCACGGAATCAGCTCCCGCTTCTTTCACTGCGATCTCAAAGCCTTTAAGATATATTTCTCTAAGTGCTCTTTCAGATATAACATTTTCTTCAGTATGTCTGCATGTTTCCTGATTATTACCACAAAAATGCTTAAGGGTTCCTGACACACCACTCTTCTTTAATCCTCTGATCTGAGCAGCCGCCATCTTACCTGTCACAAACGGATCTTCACTGAAGTATTCGAAATTTCTGCCGTTAAGCGGAAAACGATGAATATTCATACCAGGGCCAAGCAGAAAGTCTACATTATTTTTATTCATTTCCATACCTAGCATACTGTAGAGATCGGTATTAAGTTTTTCATTCCAGGTACAAGCTAAAAGTGTACCACTCGGAAGGCTGAATGCTCTGAATCCCGAATCAAGTCTCATACCGCTCGGTCCATCCGAACAGCATCCTGCAGGAATCCCAAAGTTCTTAAGGTTTTGGCTAAGTCCACCGAAAGCAGCAGCTGTACCCGGTGTGACCTTCGGACTTCCCATTCCCTCTCCTCTTATGATCACGGACAGATCCTCATCCGAAAGCTGTGCAAGAAAATCATCCATAGATGCCTTTCCGTCTCTTACATCCTTAAGTTTTATACCTTTGTCACCTGTATAATCTTTTGCAGATGGCCTGTCTGCCATAGCTTCATCTGAATCTGAAAATGGCAATGCCTTAACTTCTTCTTTGCTGATAATAAATGCATTATCATTTACAACAGGTTTAATCCTCTCAAAGCTGACATTTGGTACCATCTGATGACTTAATTTTTCGATAATTACAGTTTCTTCCTGAGTATATGTTCCGACTTCTTTTATATCTCTGACATTCTGACCAACATAGAATGTATAATTACCTGCTTCCAATACATAGCATGCCTCGAAGCCTGTCACACCGGAGTCATCATATGAAGCAAATGTATATGGATCGATATCTATTGAAAGATTACATTTTTCACCCGGCTTTAAAGTCTCGGTCTTAAGGAATCCAACAAGGCTAAGTGCAGGTTTTCCAAGCATGCCCTGAGGTTTTGACACATAGAACTGCACCACTTCTTTACCGGCAACATTTCCGGTATTTGTGACTTCTGCATTTATACTTAATGAGTCGAGCTTCTCTAGATCTGTACTTCCCGGAGTCACATCGAAGCTTGTATACGATAATCCATATCCAAACGGGTACATCACCGCACTTTTATTGAAAGTCTCGTAATAACGGTATCCTACGTATATATCCTCTGCATAAATATTTCTTACAGTATCACCGAAAT
>CACYJP010000157.1 GCA_902774725.1 uncultured Lachnospiraceae bacterium | reverse complement strand
GCAATTGCCAGTGAAAAGGATATCGAAGAGACCTATACACCTGCATTCTATGATGCAATCAAAGAAGCAAATGTAGCAGGTGTGATGGGAGCATATAACAGAGTTAACGGTGAACCGGCATGTACAAGCACTTCGCTTGTTCGTGACAGACTCAGAAATGACTGGGGCTTCGATGGTTACTTTGTTTCTGACTTCCTGGCACTTATGGATATACATGAAAATCATCATGTTACGAAAAATGTATTTGAGACCTGTGCGCTTGCTATTAAAGCAACCTGTGATGTAAACGCAGGTGTTGCATATCAAAGCATCATGGAAGCATATGATCAGGGTCTTGTAACAGAAGAAGATATTAGAAGTGCTGCAATTAACGCTTACACTATAAGAGTTGCACTCGGAATGTTTGATGATGACTGTGAGTATAACTCTATTGGAATCGATGCAATAGATACTGACGAATCAGCAGCTCTTTCATATAAGGCTAGTGTTAATTCAACAGTTCTTCTTAAAAATGACGGAATACTTCCACTTAATAAGGATGAGATAAAGAAGATAGCAGTTATCGGTCCAACAGCTACATCAATTACTGTCCTTGAGGGTAACTATAACGGAACATCATCCAGATACGTTACTAATCTCGAGGGAATCAGAAGAGCTGTTAATCCGGGAACCAAAGTGCTTTATTCAGAAGGCTCACATCTTTTCGGTGACAAGGTACAGAACCTTGCATTTGATGATGACAGACTTAGCGAAGCTGAGATGACAGCTAAGGCCAGTGATGTAGTAATACTTTATGTCGGACTTGATTCAACTATTGAAGGAGAACAGGGCGATACAGGAAATGCATTTGCCGGCGGAGATAAGACATCTCTTTATCTGTTAGAGCCTCAGAGAAGACTTGTTGAAAGAGTTATCAGTACAGGAAAGCCTGTAATTCTGGTATGTAATACAGGAAGTGCTATGGACTTGAGTCGTGAAAGCGAGAGCTGCAACGCTGTAATCCAGAGCTGGTATAGTGGACAGGCCGGAGGACAGGCAGTAGCAGATATAATTTTCGGTGATGCTGTTCCGGGCGGAAAGCTTCCTGTAACCTTCTACTATGACGGAACACAGCCACCTATGGAAGATTACAGCATGAAGGGACGTACATACAGATATTTTGATGGCGATGTGCTTTATCCATTTGGATATGGGCTTTCATATACAAGCTTTGAATATTATGACCTCAGTATCACAGAGAATCAGGCCATAGTTACAATAAGGAATACAGGAAGTGTTAAAGCTGATGAAATAGCTGAGCTTTACATAGATAAGATTCCTGCTGAAAAGCTTGAAAACGGAAAGAATACATCTATAAAGAATCTGGAAGTATATCTTGATCCTTCAAATCAGCCAAAATACAGTCTGGCAGGCTTCGAGAGAGTTACTCTTGAGCCGGGAGAATTCAAGGTTGTACAGTTTGATCTTCGCGACAGAGTATTTGATACAGTATTAGAAAGCGGAGAGAGAGTAAAACTAAACGGTAAGTACAAGCTCTACATCGGCGGACATCAGCCGGATAAGAGAAGTGATGAGCTGACCGGATATAACTGTCTTGAAGGTGAGATAACAATCAATAATGATTTATAGAAGAGCTATTAATAGTGATTTAAATAAAAACAATAAATAAAATTAATAATCTATACAATTGGAGGAAAAAAATGAAATTCTTTATTGATACCGCAAATGTTGATGATATACGTAAGGCAAATGATATGGGGGTTATTTGTGGAGTAACCACAAATCCATCACTTATAGCAAAAGAAGGAAGAGACTTTAATGAAGTTATTAAAGAAATCACTTCTATAGTTGATGGACCGATTAGTGGTGAAGTAAAAGCCACCACAGTCGATGCTGAAGGGATGATAGCTGAGGGTAGAGAGATAGCTGCAATTCATCCCAACATGATTGTCAAGATTCCGATGACTGTTGAGGGACTAAAGGCTGTAAAAGTACTTTCTGCTGAAGGAATAAAGACCAATGTCACTTTGATCTTCTCAGCTAACCAGGCCCTTCTTGCTGCTAGAGCCGGAGCCACATATGTTTCTCCTTTCCTCGGAAGACTTGATGATATCAGTTCACCTGGAATAGAACTTATCGAGCATATAGTTCAGATCTTCAGTAATTATGATATCGAGACTGAAATTATAGCAGCCAGCATAAGAAATACTGTTCATGTTACAGAGTGTGCACTTGCCGGCGCTGATATAGCTACTGTTCCATATGCAGTAATTGAACAGATGACAAAGCATCCACTTACAGATCAGGGAATAGTAAAATTCCAGGAAGATTACAGAAAAGTCTTTGGTGATTAATAAAGAGGTTAATAATGGATACAGCAAAAAGAACAGAGTTAGAAAATAAAGCGAATGAAATAAGAAAAGGAATCGTAACTGCAGTACATAGTGCGAAATCCGGACATCCGGGTGGATCACTATCAGCAGCTGACATCCTCACTTATTTATATTTTATAGAGATGAATATAAGTCCTGAGAATCCGAAGGATCCAGATAGAGACAGATTCGTACTGTCGAAGGGGCATATAGCTCCAGCCTTATATTCAACTTTATCACACAGAGGTTATTTCGACGTAGATGACCTCAAAACCCTCCGACACACAGGCTCTTATCTCCAGGGACATCCGGATATGAAACATATTCCTGGCATTGATATGTCTTCCGGATCCCTGGGGCAGGGACTGTCTGCTGCAGTAGGTATGGCTCTTGCTGCAAAGCTCGATGGTAAATCCTACAGAGTATTCGCTATGTGCGGTGATGGTGAGATAGAAGAAGGACAGATCTGGGAGGCTTCAATGTTCGCGGCCTTTAGAAAACTGGATAACCTCACAGTTATAGTTGATAATAATAACCTTCAGATAGATGGAGCTATAGATGAGGTATGTTCACCTTATCCGATAGCAGATAAGTTTGAAGCATTTGGATTTAATGTTATATGCATAGATGGTCATGATTTTGATCAGATAGAAAAAGCCTTTCAGGATGAAAAGAATGTCAAGGATAAGCCTACAGCAATAATTGCAAAAACTGTCAAAGGTAAGGGTGTATCCTTTATGGAGAACCAGTGTGGATGGCATGGTAAGGCTCCAAATGATGAGGAGTATGAAACAGCTCTTAAGGATTTGGAGGTGAATGGATAATGTCTGATACAAAAATAGCTACAAGAGATAGTTACGGAAATGCACTTGCTGAGCTCGGAAAAGAGAAAGAGAACCTCGTAGTTCTTGATGCCGACCTAGCTGCTGCTACAAAAACAGCAACCTTTAAGAAGGCTTTTCCGGATAGACATATAGACTGCGGTATCGCAGAGGCAAATATGATGGGAATAGCTGCAGGTCTCGCAACCTGCGGAAAGGTACCTTTTGCAAGTACCTTCGCAATGTTTGCAGCAGGACGTGCTTTTGAGCAGGTACGTAATTCAATCGGATATCCACATCTGAATGTCAAAATCGGTGCAACACATGCCGGCATCTCTGTTGGCGAGGATGGAGCATCACATCAGTGTAACGAGGATATAGCTCTTATGAGAACTATTCCCGGAATGACGATCATCAATCCATCTGATGATGTAGAGGCTAAGGCCGCCGTAAGAGCAGCTTATGAGATAGATGGTCCAGTATATATGAGATTTGGACGTCTTGCTGTTCCTGTAATAAATGATAATGCTGATTACAAGTTCGAGATTGGCAAGGGAGTTCTTTTGAAGGATGGTTCAGATATAACAATACTTGCTACCGGACTTGAGGTTGGTGAATCACTTAAGGCGGCCGAAAAGCTTGAAGCAGATGGTGTAAGCGTAAGAGTAATAAATATACATACAATCAAGCCTATCGATAAGGATATTATCATCAAGGCTGCAAAGGAAACAAAGAAGCTTTTCACAGCTGAGGAGCATTCAATCATCGGTGGACTTGGCGGAGCAGTTGCAGAGGTACTTGCTGAAGAGTGTCCTGCACCTCTTTACAGAATCGGAGTAAGAGATACATTTGGCGAGTCCGGTCCTGCAGTTGAGCTGCTCAAGAAGTATAAGCTGGATGCTGATGGTATCTATGAACAGATAAAAGAAAATATGTAATATAAATGATTCTATGAATCTTAGTTTAAGGAGGTTACTAATCATGCAAAATATGCCTGAAGTAAAACTTGGTATTATCGCAGTCAGCAGAGACTGTTTCCCAATGAGTCTTTCAGAGAGCAGAAGAGAAGCTGTTGT
>CACYJP010000156.1 GCA_902774725.1 uncultured Lachnospiraceae bacterium | reverse complement strand
GCTTGGAAATGTACTGAATCTCGAGAAAAAGCCTGCAGTGCTTTATTTCAATATTGGTAATTTCAAGGGCTATAATGAAGAGTATGGCTTCAGGAAAGGTGATAAGCTTCTCAGGGATATAGCTGAGATACTCAAAGAAGAATTCAGTGACAGAGTAATTGCTAGATTTGCTGAGGATCATTTTGTTGTTCTTTGCTACAGAGATGAGATAGAACCTATTCTTTCAAATGTATTCCAAAAGGTCAGACCGCTTTTCGGAAATGTCAATATGAGCATTAAGGCCGGTATTGCTGAGTATACTGAAGGTGAGAATGTAGGTGCTACCTGTGATAAAGCAAAGCTTGCATGTGACAGTATAAAGCATAATACGGGCAAAAACTTTGAGTACTACAGTGAAAAGCTTGAAACAAAGAATAAGCTTGAAAAGTACGTTATTACACATATTGACGAAGCTGCAGAAAAGGGCTATCTCAGAGTTTATTATCAGCCGATAATAGATATAGATACAGGAAAGCTCATAGAGCTTGAGGCGCTTGCAAGATGGATAGACCCTATTCATGGCTTCCTCGCACCGGGAGACTTTATTCCTCCACTTGAAGAGGCGAAGCTTATACATAAGGTTGATCGTTTCATAGCTGAGCAGGTATGTCGCGAGCAGGCTGAGCTTAAGCAAAAGGCCGGAATGGATATTCCTGTTTCTATCAATTTGTCCAGACTGGACTTTATGCTCACAAATGTTGTTGAGAGTATAACCGATATAGTTAAGAAGAATAATATTGATACGTCAAATCTTCATATAGAGGTTACGGAGAGTGCACTCGAACAGGATAGTGAAGAATTGAGAAACAAGATGACCGAGCTTAGAGATGCAGGCTTTGAGATCTGGCTTGATGACTTCGGAAGTGGTTATTCATCGCTCAATTCTCTTCAGGATTTCAGGTTTGATGTTATCAAGGTTGATATGAAGTTTATGAGGACCTTAGAGAGTAATCCTCAGACGAAGATCATCGTTAAATCCATAATAGAGATGACAAAGAATCTTAAACTCAGGTCGTTAATGGAGGGTGTTGAAACTCAGTATCAGTATGATTTTATTAAAGAAATCGGTATTGATATGGCTCAGGGATTTTTATTCAGCAGGCCGGTTCCGTTAGAAGAATTAAACTTTAATTAATTATAATATACAGATATTTTATATAATTATCTTGATTTTTATTGAATGTTATTTATAAAAAGGGTAGAATGTAAAATTGGCTGACGCCGTTTTACATTTTACTCTTTTTAGTGATTTAAAAAATTAGAAGTCCATTATGGAGGAATTATGATTTCGAAATTCAGTGTTAGAAGGCCATATACTGTCTTTGTGGTATTTGTGGCAATAATTGTAGTTGGTGTGGTTGCACTCATGAAAACAACCGCCGATCTGCTTCCAAATATGAATCTGCCATATGTATTAGTTATAACAACGGATATGGGAGCAAGTCCTGAAACGGTAGAAAAGGAGATAACGGCGCCTATAGAAGCATCTCTTGCAACTACCTCAAATCTGAAAAATATCCAGTCGATGTCATATAACAGCTATTCGACTGTAGTTCTGGAATATGAGCAGACAACTAACATGGATGCTACTCTTATCGAGATACAGCAGAAGCTTGATCAGTTGAAGGGTGGTTTTGATGATAATGTCGGAGCACCTATGGTTATGCAGCTCAATCCGAATATGATACCGGTAATGGTAGGTGCAGCTGAGGTTGAGGGAATGGACAACATTCAGCTGACGAATTATATAGATAATGAAATCAAGCCTCAGCTTGAAAGTATTGAGGGTGTTGCTTCTGTCACCGTAACAGGTGGTGTTACTGAAACTGTAAAGGTAACAATGAACCAGAAGAAAATTGACGCTCTTAATGACAAGATAATGGATGAAATTGACAGTCAGTTTGATGATGCCAGGGGAGAGATTGAAAGCTCCAAGGAAGAAATCGAGTCCGGAAAGGATGCTGTTTCCGGTGGTAAACAAGTACTTGCAAACACTGTCAGTGAGAATAAATCAAAGCTACAGACAGCTCAGATAGAGCTGTATCAGACTGAGGAAGAGCTTAAGAATAAGAAATCAACACTTGAAGATACAAAGGATCTTCTGGATACAACTATTGAAACACTGAATACTACATATGATGGGGCCAAGAAGCTGGCAGAAGGAATAGCTTCTCTAGAGTCAGTGATCGCACTTTATGATCAGGGTGTTATGGATGATGCTGCATTTGCTGCAGCTACCGGCATGGATATAGCAACGGCAAAGGCTCAGGTAGAAGCCTATAAAGCTCAGCTTGCTGCTATAAATGAACAGATAAAGCTAAGCGCAACAACTCTTTCAGATTATGGCATAACGCTTAATACCTATGAAGATATCCCTACTGCTGTTGCAAAGCTTGAAGAGTCAAAGGTTGAGGTAAATACCGGAATTGAAACAATAAACACTGCGCTGGATGAAATAAGTGCAGGAAAGGATACTACAAGCACAGCTATGCAGGCTCTGAATAAGGCTGAAATAGAGCAGTCTATTCAGCTTGCAGAAACCTCTGCTACTCTTAATCAGGGACTCGCACAGCTCGAGGCTGCTGAACAGCAGATAGACAGCACAGTTGAAACAACAAAATCAGCAGCTGATCTGAACAAGGTTCTTTCAATAGATATGTTAAATAATCTTCTTATTGCTCAGAACTTTGATATGCCGGCCGGCTATGCTTCGGGAAAGGATGGTCAGGTGCTTGTTAAGGTTGGAGACAATGTATCTGATGTTGAAGCACTGAAAAAGACAGTTCTTATTGACCTTGATATGGACAAGGTTGGAGTTATCACACTTGAGGATGTTGCTGATATAGAAAAGGTTGATGACTCCGAAACAGTATATGCAAAGCTGAATGGTCAGCCCGGTATACTGCTTGCATTTGAGAAGCAGACCGGATATTCAACAGGAGATGTAACAGACAGAATCCTTGCGAGATTTGACAGTCTTGAAAGCTCAGAAAAAGAGGATATACATTTCTCTGTACTTATGAATCAGGGTGTTTATATAGATATGATAGTTGATTCGATCATGAAGAACATCCTGCTTGGAGCAGCACTTGCAATCCTCGTGCTCATACTGTTCCTGAGAGATTTCAGACCAACTATCATCATTGCTTGTGCTATTCCTCTTTCAGTAATATTTGCGGTAGTGCTTATGTACTTCTCAAATATCACGATGAATATAATCTCTATGTCGGGTCTGACGCTGGGTATAGGAATGCTGGTTGATAACTCGATAGTTGTTATTGAAAATATATTCCGACTCAGAAAAGAGGGTGAGTCGATTAAGAAAGCGTGTGTTTACGGAGCAAGTCAGGTTGCCGGTGCTATAACATCGTCAACGCTCACTACAATGTGCGTTTTCCTTCCGATTGTATTCACCGAAGGACTTACAAGGTCGCTTTTTGTAGATATGGGACTTACAATTGCGTTTACACTGACTGCATCACTTCTGGTTGCACTTACGCTTGTGCCTGCAATGGCACAGGGACTTCTGAGACATTCAAAGGTTCAGGAGGCAAAGGAACCGGGCGTATTTATGCGTATCTATGAGAAATTCCTCAGAGGTGCTATCAGATTTAAACCACTTGTATTTCTTGTTATGATACTGCTTATGGTAGCGTCTGTTTTCCTGGCATTCTCAAGAGGAACAGAGTTTATGCCTGAAATGGTAGGAAATCAGCTGAATATAACTATGTCAGCTCCGGATAAGGAAGAGAGAACCTTTGAAGAAATGACAGGCTACGCTGATGAATTTGTTGAAAGAATTCAGGATATCGATGGTATCAAGACAATCGGAGCGATGGTCGGAAACGGAACAATGCTTGGTGGTATGTCAAACAGAGGCCAGGGAAATGTTTCTATATACGTTTTGTTTGATGAAGAGTCAGATGTCGAACCACAGGAAATCATAGATCAGGTAAATGCAGCAAAAGAAGGAATTGACTGTGATATAGAAGTAAGTACTCAGATGATGGATATGTCAGCACTTTCCGGTAGCGGTATAACCGTTATGATAAAGGGTAAGGATATGCAGACTATCCAGAAGCTTGCCAAGGATACGGCAGGGATATTTGAGTCGACTGAGGGAATAGATGAGGTCGATGATGGTCTCAGCAACATGATAAATACATTTGTCATCACTGTTGATAAGGAAAAGGCAGCGAAGTATGGCCTTACTGTTGCACAGGTGTTTACTTCTATTTCCGGAAAGCTGGCATCAAGCAAGTCAACAACCAGTATCGAAACTGATCTTAAGGATTACGATGTTTTTGTTCAGACAGATGAACAGGCAGAAATAACGGACGGAGAATTTCTTCCCT
>CACYJP010000155.1 GCA_902774725.1 uncultured Lachnospiraceae bacterium | reverse complement strand
GTCGCGCTATCGTCTGTTCGCAATATGAGCAGGCTTGTGAGCAAGCTCCCGCATGCTCAATTGCTCCATCCGGAACCGCTCGTAGAAACGCACAAATTCCTGTTTGTAGAGATAATGTGTTAGCGCGTTATACCGGAATATATTTTGAACTAACGTGTCGGGAAGGAAATAAATGGATAATTTTGTTGATGAAAGAGATTATAAATTATTGGAAGCTGATAAATATACATTTTTAGTCCTTCGCAGGATTATTGACACTGAATGCAGTCTCCTGTTAACGGATCATGAAAGGCTCATTATCTGCTTTACCGGATCACCATATCCTGTATGGATATGGACTGCGGATGGTTCTACACGAGAAGAATATGAATTTGCTTATCGTATTGTTATGGAAAAGGGGTTGCTTAATCGGGAGCATAAGTTCAATGTAAAGTATGAACTTGCGGAATACTTTATAAAAAGAGCTGCTGAAGATAATCAGAAGCTTACCATTACAATGAATTTATTCGCATATGATTGTCCAAAAGCAATTCCTCCCTCTTCAAGGGTATCCGGATGTATTGAGGTGTGTACGGAAAAGGATGTTGAAGAATTGATAATTTTTCTTGATCGGTTCCATGAAGAAGTACAAGTGGATAGAAAGAGCATCGAAGAGTATCGGGAAGATGCAGAGAAATATGCCGCGACAGGAAGATTCTATTTTTGGATAGATGATCAAAACAGAAAAATCGCAAGCTGTCAGTATGCGCCAACGGGAGATATGGCTTCGATTAATATGGTATATACCCAAAAAGCACACCGAAGAAAGCATTATGCTGAAAATCTGGTTTATCAGGTTACTAAGATTGTGGAGGATGCAGGCTATACTCCCATGCTATATACCAATGCGGATTATGCTGCATCGAATGTTTGCTATGAAAAAATAGGATATGTACTAAGAGGAAAATTATGTACGTTAGGCTGAAACGGTAATTCGATAGCCATTTATATCGGATGATATTTTACAGTTTTACGCAGAGTAGTACGATTTTACGTAGCGTTGATTGTATTGTATAGCGACCAAAACAGCTTGCTGACAGAATCGGAGTATCAAATGCGACTATTTCTAAATGGGAAACAGCAAAGGGTTTTCCTGATATTTCACTAATTGAACCGTTAGCTGAGGCGCTTGATATATCTGTTTCTGAAATAATTGCCGGAGAAAGACTGGAGAGCAACCCCAAGACGGATGATATAATATCTGATTTAGTCGATATTTCTATTAATGAACAGAAACGAAAAAAGAAGATTCATAACTGGATCATTGCTATTACGGTTGCACTGTTATATCTCATCATTAGTCTTATTACATGGAAATGGGAATACACGTGGCTTGTGTGGATGGCCTATTGCTTTTATAGAATAGCTACGGAATATGTATTTAAGAAAAAAGAATAGAAACTGATAGAATAAACATGACAGACTGTTGTCATGTTTATTTTGTTATGATCAGAACGGAGTGTAAACAGGATGAAGATAGACAGGCTTATCGGTATATTGTCAGTACTGCTTCAGGAAGAGACGGTAACAGCTCCGGAACTGGCTGAGCGGTTCGAGGTGTCAAGGAGGACCATCAACCGCGACATAGATGATTTGCTGTATGCGGGAATACCAATACGTACTACACAAGGTGTAGGTGGCGGCATCAGTATTGCAGACGGATATAAGATGGACCGGACGATCCTTACATCTAAGGATATGCAGATGATCCTCGCGGGACTTCGAAGTCTCGACAGCGTGAGCGGAAGCAGTTATTACAGTCAACTGATGGAAAAGATCCAGACTGGATCTTCGGAATTCATCAGCGGCAGAGATTCAATTCTGATAGATCTCTCATCCTGGTACAGGGATTCTCTGGCGCCAAAGATATCGACAATTCAGGATGCGATAGAGAAAAGACATCTTGTCGCGTTTACTTACTATGGACCGAAAGGAGAGAGCAACAGGAAGATAGAACCTTATTATATCGTTTTCAAATGGTCGAGCTGGTATGTTTACGGATGGTGTCTGAAACGCAAAGATTATCGGCTGTTTAAGCTTAACCGTATGGACAAGGTAAAGGAGAGCAAGAAGGAGTTCATCTGCAGAAATGTACCGGTACCCGAACTTAGTTCCGGGCTGAATCACCCGCAGAATATCATACTCAAGGCCTTATTTGATCCTGATATGAAGTGGCGTTTGGTCGAGGAATTCGGACCTGACTGCTACGAAGTACAGCAGGATGGCAGGCTCCTTCTTATAAGAGATTACGTTGACATGGATAATCTTACTATGTGGATGCTCACGTTTGGTGATAAGGCGGAAGTGATCGAACCGCAGGAGGTCCGGGATAAGCTTATGAAAATGGCAGAAGCTATGATCGAAAAATACGGAGGAAGCAAAGAATGAAGTACGAGTGGATCGATAAATATCTCTTGGGAAAGCCCGGCGTAACAAAGGATCTGCAGCAGGAATGGAACTGGATACGTTATAAGATCGGTGAAAAGATGTTCGCTGCGATATGCCTGGATGATAGTGATAAGCCATATTACATTACGTTGAAGCTGGAACCTCTCGAGGGAGAGTTCTGGCGCCAGCAATATGAGGATATATTATCGGGTTACTATATGAACAAGACGCATTGGAACTCGGTAAAAGCAGATGGAGAAGTACCGGATGATATTCTTCGGGAAATGCTCGATAAGTCATATGAGCTGATCCTTGGTAGTTTCAGCAAGAAAAAGCAAAAGGAGATAACGGGGAATGAATGATCTTATAAGTTGTTGCGGTTCAGACTGCAGCGCATGCTACTGTTATGGAACGATGTGTAAAGGCTGTAATGCTCTATGCGGTAAGGTCTTTCACGCACCCGAAGGAAAAGAATGCCCTATCTATCATTGCTGCAGGATCAAGAACGGCTATCAGTCATGCGGTGAATGTAACATGCTACCTTGTGATCTTATACTCGGAACAAGAGATCCCAAGATGTCCGAAGAAGATTTCATGAAGAATGTGGATGAACGTGTAAAGCGGCTTAGGAGTTGATAACGATGGCATTTGATCTTAAAAAGGAATTCAAAGAATACTATCAGCCGAAGAATAAACCGGAGATCGTAAATATTCCGTCAATTAACTATCTGGCTGTCAGAGGATCCGGTGATCCCAATGATGAGACCGGAGATTATAAGAAGGCTTTGGAGAGCTTATATGCGGTGGCTTATACTCTCAGGATGAGTTATAAGACCGATTATAAGATCAACGGGTTTTATGAGTATATTGTGCCGCCACTGGAAGGCTTTTGGTGGCAGGACGGAACCGATGGAGTTAACTACGCTGATAAGACGTCTTTCAACTGGATATCCGTAATACGTTTGCCTGACTTTATATCCGGCAAAGATATCGAGTGGGCTGTCAGGACCGCAACGAAGAAAAAGAAAACCGATTGTTCGCAAGTTAAGTTCCTTACCGTTAACGAAGGCCTTTGTGTACAGATAATGCACATTGGTCCTTATGATAATGAACCGGTTACTGTAAAACTTATGGATGATTATCTGGCGCAAAACGGTTATGAAAACGATCTGAATTCAGAAAGAATGCACCATGAGATCTATTTATCTGATCCTCGAAAATGTTTGCCTGAGAAGATGAAGACTGTTATAAGGCATCCGGTAAAAAGACTTGATCAGTTCGGATAATCGTGAATAAATCGAACTGAGAAACGCAATTTACAGAGTTGAAATATAATGAAAATAGAATATAAACAAGCAGTTATAGAAGATGCTGAGTTGTTAGTGAATATTTATAACGCTTCATTTTATGACGATTATTTGCGATATGGTTCGTGCCCGGGATATGGACAATCAAAAGAAACGATGGAAGAATCTATTGGCAAATATACGAAACACATCATACTATGTGATAATGAACCTGTCGGCTGTATATCATGCATAGACTTGGGCGAGGGCGTGTATGAGATCGGTTGTTTGTGCGTTATTCCTGAGTATCAGGGCAAGGGAATAGGAACGCAGGCAATGCGCTTCATAAAGTCTTTCTATGAAGATTGGGTGAGACTCACTTTGGTAACACCGATTGACAAGAAAGAGAATGTGAAGTTTTATACAGAAAAGTGCGGATTCAGAATAGAATCAACCGAAAGAGACGGCAATGTAGAACTTTTCAGGTTTGTTGCTGAAAGATCATTGTTTTCCGATAAAGAAGAAGAGAATAATTCGTTATGTTAAGTTTGTACACTGCTGAAATTAAAGAATACTTGAAATGTGATGATGTGGTCGACTTCGATAAGCCCGAGGTTAAGGCGCTCGCGGATAAGCTTTTCGCTGAGGCGGAAGGCGGGACTGACTTTGTCAGGCGTGCGTATGAATATGTAAGAGATACCTTCCCGCACTCGGCTGACATTAATGCAGATGAGATTGCTGTCAGTGCTTCGGATGTGCTGAAGACAGGTCATGGTATCTGTCATGCCAAGGCGCATCTGCTGGCGGCGATACTTAGAAGTCAGGGAGTGCCCACAGGTTTTTGTTATCAGAAACTTATTCTCGATGACGATGCTGCTCCTGTTTATATCAGTCACGGCTTGAACGGCGTGTATTTACGCGAATACGATAAATGGATCCGCCTCGATGCCAGGGGAAACCGTTCTGATGTTGACGCGCAGTTCTCCGTGGATGAAGAGAAACTCGCGTTCCCCGTGCGTGCCGAGAAAGGAGAGGAGGACGACCTTACGGTATATGCGGATCCCAAGGACTTTGTCATAAAGTCGATGCGTGAGAGTAAGACCAGAACCGAGCTTTGGATTAACCTTCCGGTTGCTACGAGCATCGATTCAACGCGCCGTGGCTTCGAGGAGAGCTTCTCTGCCGGAACATTCTATAACAGGCAGACGCAGGATAAGGAACACCTTGATAAGATCCTGTCGTTCGTACACTTCGAAAAGGGAATGAAGATATTGGACCTCGGCACGGGCAGCGGTTATCTTGCTTTCCGTATTGCGAAAGATAACCCCGGGTGCATTGTGACGGGCCTTGATATTGTTAGTGCAACGCTTGAAGCAAACACAAAAAGAGCGCAGGAAGAGGGGGTGAATAATCTCAGCTTTGTGAGCTACGACGGAATCAGCTTTCCGTTTGAAGACGGGATGTTCGATGTTGTGGTGACGAGATATTCGCTGCATCACTTTCCTGAGATTGAGACAAGCATAGGCGAAGTGAGCAGAGTACTTAAGTGCGGAGGAAGATTCTTCATTTCAGACCCGCGGCCGAATGATTGTGACAAAGATAGATTTGTCGATGACTACATGCGGCTTAAGAAAGACGGACACATTAAGTTCTATACCAAGGATGAATGGGCTGATATCTGCAGTAGACATAATCTCAATATCATCGATTGCTTTGACAGTTCAATACGATTTCCTAAGAAGAAGGACACAGCTTTAGGGTACGAGGAAGTACTGGAGAAGCACGATAAGGCTGTAATAGAGAGCTATGAT
>CACYJP010000154.1 GCA_902774725.1 uncultured Lachnospiraceae bacterium | reverse complement strand
GCACAGCTGATTGCAAGGATCTTGTAATGAATTCCCTCAGAAATCAGATGAATGTTCCTGACAATGCATACTGCTTCGAGGATGCTAAGACAGTTATGCTTATCATCGGAGTTAACGGTGTAGGTAAAACAACGTCTATAGGAAAGCTTGCTGCACAGTATAAGAAACAGGGAAGATCTGTGCTTATGGCCGCAGCTGATACATTTAGAGCAGGTGCTATTGAACAGCTCAGAACCTGGTCAGAAAGAGCCGGTGTAGATATAATCGCACATACAGAAGGCTCTGATCCATCTGCAGTCGTACACGATGCTGTAAAGGCTGCCAAAGCCAGAAAGACCAATATAACACTTGTCGATACAGCGGGAAGACTTCATAACAAGAAGAATCTTATGGACGAGCTTGCGAAAATGAGACGTGTTATTTCCAAGGAATATCCTGAATGCTATGTTGAAACGCTTATTGTGCTTGATGGTTCAACCGGTCAGAATGCGCTTGAACAGGCAAGACAGTTCTCAAATGTAACCGAAATAAACGGAATCATTCTTACCAAGCTTGATGGAACTGCAAAGGGTGGTATAGCAGTAGCTATCCAGTCAGAGCTTAATGTTCCGGTTAAGTACATAGGTGTTGGAGAAAAAATTGAGGATCTTCAGAAGTTTGATCCTGATGAATATATAAATGCACTCTTTGCTGATTTCGATATGAAATCAGACCAGGATATAATTGTTGATGAGGCAGTTAAAAATATCCAGGAAGAAGATTATTAATATATTTAGGAGAGGAAAAAAATGATAACCAGAGAAAAATGTGAAGAGGCTTATGAGATCGTCTCAAAGGTAGCCAGAAACACAGGATTAGTTGAGAGTGAGTATTTTAGCAATCTTACAGGAAATAAGGTTTTCCTCAAGCCTGAAAACATGCAGCTTACAGGCGCTTATAAAATAAGGGGAGCTTACTATAAGATAAGCCAGCTTTCTGAAGAAGACAGGAAAAAGGGTCTTGTTACTGCTTCTGCAGGAAACCATGCTCAGGGAGTTGCCTATGCAGCAAAGGCATATGGAGTTAAGGCAACAATTGTTATGCCGACAACAACCCCGCTTATTAAGGTAAACAGAACAAAGAGCTACGGTGCAGAGGTTATCCTTTACGGAGATGTATATGATGAGTCATGCAATTATGCACTCAAGCTCGCAAAGGAGAACGGAAGTACATTTGTACATCCTTTTGATGATCTCGAGGTAGCTACAGGACAGAGTACTGTTGCTATGGAAATACTTAAGGAACAGCCATTTATTGATACTATTCTTGTTCCGATCGGAGGAGGCGGACTTGCTACAGGTGTTGCTACACTTGCAAAGATGCTTAATCCATCTATCAAGGTTATTGGTGTTGAACCTGCAGGTGCAGCATGTATGAAGGCTTCACTTGAAAAGGGAAAGGTTACAACACTTGGAAATGTAAATACCATCGCAGATGGTACAGCAGTAAAAACTCCGGGAGAAAAGATATTCCCATATATTCAGAAGAATATAGATGAGATAATAACTGTTGAAGACAGTGAGCTTATAGTTACATTCCTCGATATGATCGAGAATCACAAGATGATCGCTGAGAACTCAGGTCTTCTTACAGTAGCGGCTCTTAAGCATCTTAAGCCGGAGGGCAAGAAGGTTGCAGCTATCATATCAGGCGGAAATATGGATGTTATTACACTTTCTTCAGTTGTTCAGCATGGTCTTATTGCAAGAAGTCGTATATTTACTGTTTCAGTACTTCTTCCTGATAAGCCGGGTGAGCTTGTAAAGGTTTCTCAGTTGATAGCTGAGCTTCAGGGCAATATAATTGAGCTTGAGCATAATCAGTTTGTATCTCTGAACAGAAATGCAGCAGTTGAGCTTATAATAACAATTGAAGCATTTGGTCCGGAGCATAAAGAGAAGATAATGAAGACACTGGATAAGAAGGGCTATAGACCAAAGGATAAGAGTCCAAAGGCGGTACTTTAATGAGATTTATGACTATTGCCAGTGGCAGTTCGGGTAATTGTACATATATAGGAACTGAAAAAACAAATATTCTTTTGGATGTCGGCGTGAGTATGAAAAATATCGATATAGCTCTTTCGGATATAGGAATGAGCCTAAGTGATTTAGATGCGATATTTATAACTCATGAGCATATCGACCATATAAAGGGACTTGGTGTTGTGCTTAGAAAGTATCATATACCGGTTTATGCTACCGGAGGCACGGTTCGTGGAATCAGTGAATGTAAGAGTCTGAGAGAGTTTGATTTTAGTCTGCTAAAGTCTATCAGGAATGATCAGTCTGTTACAATCGGTGATCTTACCGTAAATGCCAAAAGTATTTCACATGATGCAAATGATCCGGTTTGTTACACATTTGTTTCTGAAGGCAAGAAGCTATCCTATGCAACGGACCTGGGATATTATGATGAGGATATAATAAGTTTTCTCATGGATGCGGATGCTCTTATCATTGAGGCAAATCATGATATTAGGATGCTTGAGGTTGGTCCATATCCGTACATACTTAAGCAGAGAATACTTGGAGATAAGGGACATATATGTAATGAGGCATCCGGGGAGCTTGTTTCTCGTCTGTTGAATGAGCATGTAAAGCATATATCACTGGCGCATCTGTCGGATAAAAACAATTATCCTGATCTTGCACTTGAAACGGTAAGGCAGGCTATACATCAAAATCCGCTTTCGGGTGGTGAAAAGGACTTTGGCCTGTGCGTTGCACCTAGATATGTAGCCGGTCAGCTGGTTGAATTATAAAAAGCATTTTAATCTATAGGAGTAGAGTATGGATAAGACAATAATCACAGTAGTTGGAAAAGACACAGTAGGAATAATTGCAAAGGTTTGTAATTACCTTGCAAGTAACAACATTAACATCAACGATATCACTCAGACAACTATGCAGGGATATTTTAACATGATGATGCTTGTTGACACATCCAAGTCTGTTAAAGAGCATAGTGAGCTTTCAAATGAGCTTGCCAGCCTTGGAGAAGAAATCGGTGTGCAGATAAAAGCACAGAAGGAAGAAATCTTTCAAATGATGCATCGTATATAAATAGCGAGCTCGCTCCTGATATAATACGTTTCTCGGCATCGCTCTCGCTTCCGTTTCGGGATACCCCTAGCGGACGCTTCGCTCGCTAAGCTCTCACTTCGCAATGCTCGTGAGTCGCTAAGCGCCGAGACCCGAAAGGTCCTCGAAACGTATTAATCATTCGCTTGCTTCAATAAAAACTCCGAATCATTTAGAAAGATTTCAAGAAAAGATAAAAAATAGGTAATAGTTAAGACTAATAAAGGATTATATAGAGTATGATTACGTTAGATGAAGTTTTAGAGACAAATGAGATGATAGGTCGTATGAATTTTGATGTTCGTACGATTACAATGGGTATCAGTCTGCTGGACTGTGTCGGAGTAGATGTTGAGGATACCTGTAATAAGATATATGAGAAGATCACTACTAAGGCTAAGAATCTGGTCAAGGTGGGTGAGGAAATAACCTCAATGTACGGTATTCCGATTGTAAATAAACGTGTATCGGTTACTCCGATTGCCTTGGTTGGCGGATCTGTCTGCAAGACAGAGGATGACTTTGTTCAGATAGCCAAAACTCTTGATAAGGCCGCACATACTGTTGGAATCAATTTCCTCGGTGGTTATTCTGCTCTTGTATCCAAGGGAATGACACCTGCAGATGAACTGCTTATCAACTCAATTCCAAAGGCTCTTGCCGAGACTGAGCTGGTTTGTTCTTCGGTAAACTGTGGTTCTACTAAGACTGGTATTGATATGGACGCAGTACGTCTTATCGGACAGAAGATAAAGGAAACAGCGGAGCTTACTAAGGATAAGGACAGCTTCGGAACTGCAAAGTTCGTTGTATTCTGTAATGCGCCTGATGATAATCCTTTCATGGCCGGTGCATTTCACGGAGTTACTGAGGCTGATACTATTATAAATGTCGGAGTATCAGGACCTGGTGTTGTAAAGACTGCTCTCGAGCAGGTCAGAGGAGAGAGCTTTGAGGTTCTCTGTGAGACTATCAAGAAGACAGCATTTAAGATAACCAGAGTAGGTCAGCTTGTTGCCAGAGAAGCATCAGAGAGACTTGGTGTTCCTTTTGGGATAGTAGACCTGTCACTTGCACCTACACCGGCTGTTGGAGACTCTGTAGCTGATATTCTCTGTGAGATGGGACTTGAATATGCCGGAGCTCCGGGAACAACAGCTGCGCTTGCACTTCTGAATGATCAGGTTAAGAAGGGTGGTATCATGGCTTCTTCTTATGTGGGTGGACTTTCGGGTGCATTTATTCCTGTATCAGAGGATCAGGGAATGATAAATGCTGTTAATAAGGGAGCACTTACACTTGAAAAGCTTGAGGCAATGACCTGTGTATGCTCTGTAGGACTTGATATGATTGCTATTCCGGGAGATACATCAG
>CACYJP010000153.1 GCA_902774725.1 uncultured Lachnospiraceae bacterium | reverse complement strand
AAGTAGATGGTGATGATATACAAGTCTATGATATTTATGTTACCGGTAATCTGGAAATAATAGGTAAGGGTAAGCTTAATACCTATAGTATATATGTAAAAGATGATGCTACATTTGCAGCAGGAACAACTGTTTCATGTTCATATAATAAGCTTGCTCTAGCTTGTGGTGGTCATTTGAAAATCGAGTCAGGTGCTAAGGTTAGTGTTAAATTAGAAGATTTGAAAAATCAGCCTGCAGTCAATGCCAATAGTGCTGATATTTCCGGAGATCTTTCTATTAGTTCAGCTGGCTATGGAATTTATGTAAGTGATGAAGACTATAGTGATAATGATAATAAACTATGCATTAGTGGTGGAAAGATTGATGTAGAGTGTAGAACTCTGGGTATTAAAGCTGAAGATGAAATTGATATTTCAGGAGGAGATATTTCTGTTAAAGCCGATTCTTATGGCATAGAAAGCTACGATTATTTAAATATATCAGGAGGAACGGTGGATATAAATTGTTCTGATTATGATAGCATATATGTTGAAGGTGTTTTTGAAATGACTGGTGGAACAGTTAACTTAAAAACAGATGGATTGGCAGTTCATGCTAATGATTTATCTATTAAAGGTGGAAAAATTGTTTCTGAATGTGCTTTATTAAAAGAAGATGAAAAAGAGAACTTTGTAGTAAATAATTCAATAAATATCGGTGATGGTATGTACATAGAAGAGCCTGAAGGGGGCAAGGTTTCTAAAGTTGAAAATGATGATGACGAAAAAGAGCTTGTTACAAAAAGAGCTGATTACTATCATATAACTGATGCTAACGATGAGGTTCCAAACAAGATAGTTATCGCTTCAAAACCTGAGCCTGAACCAACACCGGAACCAACTCCAACACCAGATCCGGACGATAAGGGTGACTCTGATAAGAAGGATGAGAAGAAATATTCAAATGAGTGGGTAGATGGTAAGTGGTACGACGCTAACGGTAAATGTACCTACGACGGAATCCTTTCATGGAAGCAAAGTGATGCCGGCTGGTGGGTTGAAGATACAAAGGGCTGGTATCCAACTAGCACATGGCAGAAGATAGACGGAAAGTGGTATTATTTCTGTGCAGACGGATATATGGACTACAGCGAGTACCGTGACGGCTGCTGGCTCGGAGACGACGGTGCATGGGTAGAAGACTACTATGGTGGCCACTGGATGAGCGATTCAACAGGCTGGTGGTACGAAGACGCATCCGGATGGTACCCAGTATCAAGATGGCTGTGGATCGATGGTTCATGCTATTACTTTGAAGCAAGCGGATATATTGCGGTAAGCAAATACGTAGACGGCTGCTGGGTAGGCGCAGACGGAGCGTGGGTTAAATAATTCTATCGTCCCCATTCTCTTATTGTGTGACATAACTGTGACAAATACTTTGCTAACATCTCTTTATGAAAATAAACGAAGGATGAAAGTGAGGTAAGGTATTATGAATATGGACAGGGACTCTTATGTACTTGATCTAGAGGAGCTTGGTAAAGTCGCAGGAGAAGACACAAAGGAAGAAAGGCTTGCCTTTTTCGATGATTTTGAGAAGACAAGGTTTACGGAGAAGCAGCTTTTAAGTGTGATAACAGTCCTCAGGTTTGCAAAGACTATGGGATATGAAAGAGATGAAATCTTAGATGACAGTATGAAAAGCGATTATACTGATCTCTTAACCAAATACTGGGGTGACGTCGGAACCATGTAGATACTGGGGCAACGTCGGAACTATGTAGTTGTAAAAAGGACGTTTCTATGAATTCATAGAAGTGTCCTTTTTTTTGGAATGCATTATCACGCTGTAACAACGTCCCAGTATTTAGAGATGTACGGTATGCTTTCCTTTCTGATTTTAAATCCGCCGTCGAGAACTTCTTCCTTCGTAAGGCCCAGTAACTTAGCAATTCGTATGTTAAGTACTACGCTTTCCTTAAGAGCAGTGTTTAAGTATGAATCACTGCCTTCAAAGCAAGAAGTGTCAACATTGCTTTTAACCTCCATATTATTTTCCCCTTCACTTTTAATTTTATTTGGTTTTTTGCAAAACCAGACTAATATATCACTCTGAGAACAGAGTGTCAAGCGTTTATAAGTATGGAGCGAAGCGGAAATACTAATGTCCGCTTTACGTTTTATTATAAAAGTATTATTATTTGGGTTAGGTTTTTAATATTGTAAACGGAACATTGTACCAAAACGGCAAAAGGTAACGTGTGCATAAAAAGAAAGGAACGATTATGAGAAAGAGTATTTTAAGCAAATTGGCAGCAACTGTGCTTGCCGGTTTTCTTGCGGTCGGAGCTTTTCCGTCTGCCGGCAGCGAGGTTTATGCCGGTAGCGAGGGCGGTGGAAGTGTTGTGATCAAGGCAAGTGAATTAAATAAGCAGATGGATGACCACGGCGGAACTTATATTGATTCCGTAGGACATTTAAATCTTCAAAAAGGGAGGTTTGATTCTGTTGAGTTAGTTCTGGATGAGGATCTTCATCTTGACGACTCGGAAATCTATGCTGATGTTACGCTCAGCGGTAATTATACGCTTTATATGGACCAAGATTTTTCAAACAGTGATCTGAATATATATGGCGATTTTATTATTAAGCAGGACGCTGAGCTTGTTATTGATAGTTCTGATGGTGATATAAATATAATGACCAATGATACCGAGGGCGGAAATCTCTATTTATATGGTTATATCTCATTTAGATGGGGCTATCAGATAAAAGCAACTAATGATATATATGTTTATAGTGGTCGAATCGATACTGAAGCAAGTTCGAATAATGTAAATGAAGATAAGAAGAATAAAAATATAATTCTATTTGCTGATAATAATGTTTATATCAGTGGCGGATCCTTTGAATGCAAAGATAAGCTGAATAGTTTTATTGTTGCAAACGATATAGAAATATCAGGCGGAGAGTTTGATGTGAAGTCAAGCAAGTCAGCCATTTATGCTGATAATGATTTGTCTATAACTGGTGGAAAACTTGATGTTGAATCAGAAGCAGAAAGCGCATTAACTGCTTCGTCAATTACTATATCAGACTATGCAAATGTAACTGCTAATTCTAATTATTTTACAGTCAATTGTAATAAATTTGCTTTTGATGGCGGATATTTTGAAACAAATTATCTCAGTGATGGTAATTTCCCTCCAATAATCGTTGGTTCTAACGATATCAAGATAGGCGATGATTGTCAGATATCTCAGCCTGAAAATGGAATAGTGAAACAAGGTGAGGGCTATTATTCTATCTTTGATGAAGATGGTAATATTCCTCAGCAGGTAATTCTCGAGGAAAAGTCCCCTGAGGATGTGACTCCTCCGGAACCGATAACAGGTCTTGTATATAATGGCAAGGAGCGGGAGCTTGTTAAGCCGGGGATGGCCGGAGACACACCGCTTGAGTATCAGGTAAAAATGGTATTTAATGGCTATAAATATCCTTGGACTGATAAGATACCGACCGCTCTCGATGCACTTGATTATGAGGTAAGCTATAGAGCAAAAGGAAAATCAAAGGTTCTCGGTAAGGTTGATGTAAGAATCGAACGTAAGGATGTTACTGTTACAGCGGATGACATAGAGTCATACGTAGGTGAAGATATAAAAGAAATCACCTATAAAATAGAAGGACTTGCAGAGGGTGATACTGAAGAGAATCTCGGTCTGGTTGAGCCTTGGTGCGAAGCTGACAAGTATAAGGCCGGAACCTATCCTATCATTATAAGAATGAATGATACCTATGTCAGCTACAGAGTTACAGAGGTAAATGGAACCTATACGGTTAAGAATAAATCTTTCACAGTTGATTTTGATACTGACGGTGGAAGCAAGATAGATCCTGCTATAGTCGAAATGGGAGAGAAGCTCGCAAAACCGGCTGATCCGGTTAAAGATGGTTTTGTATTTGACGGTTGGTACTTTAAAAACAGGGCTTATGATTTCAGCCAGCCTGTTATAACAAGCTTTACGCTTACTGCTAAGTGGAAGAAGAATGAGGAGCCGGACGATCCAAAGGATGATCCGGATGATAAGAAATATTCCAATGAATGGATAGACGGCAAATGGTACGACGCTGACGGCAAATGTACCTATGACGGAATCCTTTCATGGAAGCAGAACGAGACCGGCTGGTGGATTGAGGATACAAAGGGCTGGTACCCTGTTAGCCAGTGGCAGAAGATAGACGGAAAGTGGTATTACTTCTGTGCAGACGGCTATATGGACTACAGTGAATATCGTGATGGCTGCTGGCTGGGCGCAGATGGTGCCTGGGACGAGGCTTACTCAGGTGGTCATTGGATGAGCGACTCCACAGGCTGGTGGTACGAAGACGCATCCGGCTGGTACCCGGTATCAAGATGGCTGTGGATCGATGGCTCATGCTACTACTTTGATGCATCAGGTTATATGGTATAGCTCTGGGATACGGCACGAAGTGCCGAGGGGTCCCAGAGTCCGTAGCGAAGCGAAGGATGCATTCCGCGAAGCGGAATC
>CACYJP010000152.1 GCA_902774725.1 uncultured Lachnospiraceae bacterium | reverse complement strand
ATGATGGAAGGCTTCAAGGCTTACGATGCTGAGGTTAAGGCAGGTACTTATCCGGCTGAGGAGCATACATATGCGATTGCGCCTGAGGTTCTTGAAGAGGCTATCAAATAGAAATGCACTATATAAAGAAGCTAAACTACTTTCACGAGGAGGCCTTTCGGGTCTCGGTGCTTAACGATTCACAAGTGCTTTAGCACGCAGTGAGAGTTTAGCATCCGCTAGGGGTATCCCGAACGGAAGCGAGAGCGATACTCCGAGTGGAAGTTAGTTTAGCTTCGTATATAAGTGTTTTAAATGTAATATGGAGGAGAAAAAATGTCAGTTAAAGTAGTTCATACAATTAAAGAAGTAAGGGATGCTGTAGCCGAGTGGAAAAAGAATGGCGAGACGGTTGGTCTTGTTCCTACGATGGGATTTCTTCATGCGGGTCATCAGTCTCTTATAAAGAAATCTGTTGAGGAGAATGACAGAACTGTTGTAAGTGATTTCGTTAATCCTACACAGTTTGGTCCGAATGAGGATCTGGAGGCATATCCAAGGGATCTTGCAAGTGATACGAAGCTTTGTGATGAGACAGGAGCAGATCTTATTTTTAATCCTGAGCCTGAGGAGATGTATAAGGATGGATTCGTATCGTTTGTTGATATGAACGGCCTTACAAATCATCTCTGCGGACTTTCGAGGCCGGTACATTTCAGAGGTGTTTGTACTGTAGTAACAAAGCTTTTCAACATCGTTTGTCCGGACAGGGCATATTTTGGTCAGAAGGATGCACAGCAGCTGGCTGTAATTAAAAGGATGGTTAAGGACCTTAATATGCCCCTGGACATCGTTGGATGCCCTATAGTAAGAGAGGCAGACGGACTTGCAATGAGTTCGAGAAATACATATATGAACGCAGAGGAGAGACAGGCAGCTCTTATTCTGAGCAAGTCTATCAAGCTTGGACAGAAGCTTATCGAGGATGGTGAACGCGATGCTTCAGTTGTTCGTTCAAAGATGACAGAACTACTTGAGTCAGAGCCTATGGCTGATGTAGAATATGTAAATGTAGTTAATAATCTGACTATGGAAGATATAGACAAGATCGATGGAGAAGTTCTCGTAGCCATCGCTGTAAAGATAAATAACAAAGTTAGACTTATTGACAACGTTATGATGACAGTGTAACTATTACAGTTATGAGAACATATAATTAAAGCAGTTTGAAAACTTGTTTTCTAAAATGCTTTAATTGTATGTTTAGAATAATCTGGAACAGATTATTCTAAACAAAATCAGTAAATAGAAGCATCGAAGATGCGGGTTTACTGATTTTGTTAAATAACTGTATTCAATGAAAGGATTAAAAATGTTAGGAACATATTTGAAATCAAAAATCCACAGGGCTGTTGTTACACAGGCCGCACTTGATTATGTTGGAAGTATCACAGTAGATGAAGATCTGATGGATGCTTGCGGTATAATTGAATATGAAAAGGTTCAGGTGGCTGATGTAGATAATGGCAACAGACTTGAGACTTATGTAATAGCAGGTGAAAGGGGTTCGGGAGTTATTTGCCTGAACGGAGCAGCTGCAAGGCTTGTAAATATGGGTGACAAGGTCATCATTATGAGCTATGCGCAGATGACACCTGAAGAATTTAAGGAGAATCCTCCTAAGGTTGTTTTCGTTGATGAGGAGAACAATATCGTAAGAGTAACACGTTATGAGAAGCATGGAGAGCTTTTTGATATTTAAGTTCATGTGATTCAGGAGAAATGATATGTTAAAAGGAAAAAATATACTGTTGGGGGTTACAGGTGGAATAGCTGCATACAAAATGGCTGACGTTGCCAGTCTGCTTACTAAGCTTCATGCAGACGTGCATGTGGTTATGACAGAGAATGCTACAAAGTTCATTCCGGCTGAAACATTTCAGGTACTTACAAAGAACAAGGTATATGTGGATGTGTTTGATGAGAATACTGATGACTATGTAAATGTACCACATATTTCGCTTGGTACTTCAGCTGACTGTGTTCTTATCGCACCGGCGACTGCGAATGTTATCGGAAAGCTTGCGAATGGAATTGCTGATGATATGGTAACTACAACGGTTCTTCCTGCCAGATGTCCTATACTTGTAGCTCCTTCTATGAATGTATATATGCTTGAGAACCCAATAGTTCAGGATAATATAGAGAAGCTTAAGAGATTTGGCTTTGAAATCATTGAACCTGATGATGGACATCTTGCTTGTGGTTATGATGGTAAGAAGCTATTGATCCTGTTAGATATATAACCAATCATTCTTCCGGTAAGATGGGTTATGCACTTGCCAGAGTAGCGGCTATGAGAGGCGCTGAGGTAACTCTTGTGTCCGGACCTGTACAGCTCGATACTCCGATTGGCGTTAAAAGGATAGATGTAATTACTGCTGCTGAAATGTATGATGCAATGGTGAAAGAGTCGGATAATGCTGATATAGTTATCATGTCTGCGGCTGTTGCAGACTTTACTCCGGCTACTGTAGCTGATAATAAGATCAAAAAAGGTGATGGCGAGGGCATGTCCATACCGCTTAATAGAACTGCTGATATTCTTAAGACTCTTGGTGAGAAGAAGGCTTCCGGAGAAAAGAATATGATACTTGTAGGCTTTTCTATGGAAACTGAGAATCTGGTTGAGAATTCCAGAAAGAAGCTTACAAGCAAGAATGCTGATATGATATGTGCTAACAGCCTTACAACAGAAGGAGCCGGTTATCAGGTGGATACTAACATCGTAACAATCATTACAAAGGATGATACGATTCAGCTTCCGCTCATGTCCAAGGATGATGTTGCTGATAGTATATTTGATGCAGTGATAGACGGTTTCGGAATAGAATAATAGTCTGAATGTCATTTTGACACTCAGTAATTGATATGATAAAATGATGTGGTGTGTGAGAGACATATCACATCATTTTATTTTGGTTTATGGAGGGCTTTTTATGGAAGACTACAAGAAGGAATTTATAGACTTTATGCTCGACTGTAACGTACTGAGATTTGGTGACTTTACAGATAAGAGTGGAATAAAATCACCATTTTTTATGAATGCAGGACTCTATGTTACCGGTTCACAGCTATCAAAGCTTGGTGAGTATTATGCCAAGGCTATTCATGATAAATATGGAGATGATTTTGATGTACTCTTTGGCCCTGCTTATAAAGGAATTCCGATCGGAGTAGCAACTACAATTGCTTACAGCAAGCTCTATGGAAAAGAGATAAGATATTGTTCTAATCGTAAAGAGGCAAAGGACCACGGCGATGCTGGAATACTTCTCGGTAGTCCTATCAAGGATGGGGATAGAGTTGTCATCATAGAAGATGTTACCACTTCTGGTAAATCTATGGAGGAGACAATTCCAATAGTTAAAGCACAGGGTGATGTTAAGATACTTGGACTTATGGTATCTCTTAACAGATGCGAAAAAGGAAAGGGCGATAAAGGAGCTCTTGAAGAAATCAAGGATCTGTATGGCTTCGATACTGCAGCAATCGTATCTATGAAGGAAGTTATTGAATACTTATATAATAAGCCTCATAATGGTCAGGTAATTATTGATGACGAAATAAAGAGCAGAATTGATGCTTATTATGAACAATATGGATATTAAGAGGGGAGAAACAAAAATGGAAAAGGTTTATAAGATTTTAAAGAGTGTAGGCGGAACAAACATAGCACTTGGAGTATTATTCATAGTTGTAGGAATAACACTTGGTGTGATCAATATAGTTTCAGGAGCAAAGCTTCTAAGAAACAGAAGAAACATCTTATTCTAAAACAAATAAAAAAAGACGACTTTTGTTCGAAAAAAACATTGACACAATTTCACGCTTGTGATAATATAGCCTTTGTTGTGACGACAAGTCGTTATGCGCGAGTGGCTCAGTGGTGGAGCACCTCCTTGCCAAGGAGGGGGTCGCGGGTTAAGAAAAGGACATCCGATTGGATGTCCTTTTTCTTATTCAGAGCCCAGAGGGCTCTGTACCCGCGATGCGCTGTAACGCGCACGCGGGTTCCAAAACAGTCCACCGGACTGTTTTGCATCTCGCGCTACTAATTATAAAAGGACATCCGATTGGATGTCCTTTTTCTTATTCAGAGCCCAGAGGGCTCTGCACCCGCGATGTGCTGAAACGCACTCGCGGGTTCCAAAACAGTCCACTGGACTTTTTTGCATCTCGCGCATTAGCAATCGGTAGGGACTCGAACAGCAAGCCCGAAATGCGCTGTAACGCACACTAATATCTATTTCTCTTTATGATGTTCTTTTTTCTCTATATACATCTCTGTATCAGCATATCGCAGATATTTCTCTGATACGCCTATAGCCGATTCGTATTCTTCTGTAGGTATCTGCATATAGCAGCCTATACTAACGCTTAGATCATATGCTTTTCCATCGGTCCGCTTTTTTAGAGCAATAGCATGACGGAGATGGGTCATATATGACTCAACCATTTGATTATCATAATTCTTTGCTAATACTATAAATTCATCTCCACCGGATCTGATACATATTTCTCCGCTTTTTGCGGATTCTTTCATTGCATGTCCGATAGTGCATAAACAATAATCGCCTTCATCATGACCGATGTTATCATTTACATATTTGAGTCTATCCATATCTATAAGGAAAACGGCAATACCGGTATGGTTCTCGTAGCATTCTCTATAGAAGCTTTCGAAGAACATCTCATAGCCGCGACGATTATATAATCCAGTTAGAACATCGGTGCTATAGAGATTTCGCAATTGTTCAACTGTACTGTTAAGCTTTTGTTTTGTATGCCAGTTTTCCAACAGAATACTGATATTCAGGAACCAGGTCTTCATATTGTCCTGACTTAAATTGTCGAAATCAGGCGAAATGATGAAGTAGCCCATAAAGTGTTCGAAGTTATGGATAGGAACGATGTGATATGGTTCAGGATTGTTCATCATATCGTCCGGCAAAAGCTGTCCTTTTTTAAGTCTTTCACGTTTGATTGGTCTGTTATTATACATACCGCAGATTACTTCAAATTCGACGTCCTTCAGGTCGTCATAGCTCTTTATTATTTTATGCTCAGCCCAGTCCGGCATGAGACAAAGAACTGCATTTTTAAATCCTGTGTCTATCAGGCAGTGGTCTTCGATACTTTTTAAGAAATCCTCATAGGTTTCCGAAGAGAGTGCCGATAGGAGAAGATTGGTATTTGAAACTGCAAGCTCATCCAGTCTTGAGATTGTCTTGGAGTATTCTTCTTTAAGCCTGTCTTTTTTGTATATATGTTTTTGCTCGCAGCCGCAGGATTGATTACATTTAA
This sequence comes from uncultured Lachnospiraceae bacterium, assembly GCA_902774725.1. Lineage (GTDB taxonomy): Bacteria > Bacillota > Clostridia > Lachnospirales > Lachnospiraceae > Eubacterium_Q. The sequence continues at coordinate 3,263 of CACYJP010000152.1, read as the reverse complement.
GTATTCCGGGTACAGACTTTGTATGTGGTGTCTCTTTTCCTTTCCAGATTGAAGTGAGAGTATAGATACCTTCCTTTCCAACCTGTTCAAATGGCTGTTCGGATGTTGTAATGGTCGGTTCAGTAAACATGGTTTCCGGAACGTTATCATAACCGGTGACTATTACGTCCTCCGGTACATTTATTCCGCGTCTGGATAATTCCTGAATAACTCCTATGGCAGAGTAGTCGTTTGCGCATACGATTGCATCAGGAAGTATTCTGTCGGACGACTGTGAATAGTTCTTTAGTATTTCTTCGACAGCGGAAGGACCACAGTCATACCATAGATTACCATGTACTATATTTCTATCTTCAAGTGGAAGATTGTATTTACTAAGAGTATTTTTAAATACATCACATCGTACTTTTGCAAATGCAAGATCTAGTCTTCCTGATACATGAACGATTTCTTTACAGTTATGTACTTCAATCAGATGAATGATAAGATTTTCCAGAGATTTTTCCTGATCATTTATGACATTATAAGTGTAGTCCACATCATTACCAAGAGTAACAACAGGAATCGGACTGGACTTTTTTATCTCACTCAGGTGTTCGAGATAATAATCCGGAATATAGGTATCCATGGAAATAAGACCATCAAATGTATTTAAGTCAGGTAGGTGATATATGGCATAATCGCCTATATCATAATTAGTGAATTTGGTGTATTTTTTATTAGTACTGAAGTTATTACTGAAAGAAGAAAAGAAGAGCAGCTTTACATTTTCTCTCAAGGCTGTCTGAATTAAACCGTATTGCGTTTCTTTTACCATATCACGGTAGATATTTGCATTAAAAACAGCAATTTTTTTTCTTTTCATTTTTACCCCTCGATTATAAAAAACATATAGCTTTTTAAGATTTCATACCCACAATTATTTTATCACAGTTTTTTATAAATATAAATACGTCAAAAAAATGTGTGTTTATAAGGTTTGTTTTGTGCTATTTGTTTGTTGAATTTACATTAAATATGATATATAATGACGCAAGTGTAAAAAGGCTTTATTGGAAATTTGTTTGAAAATAGTGTTTTTCAAGGGATTTTATATGAAGGATAAGATAAAAAAAATCAAGAGAAAAGTAGGTTCCGGAATAAATAAGTCTTATGAACTTCCACTCTGGAAATGGCTGCTTCTATGTTTAGGCCTGTCTTTAGGCCTTGTTGTCATACTTGAAATGCTTGGTAGAAGATCACTGATTAGTCCTTTTGTATTTATTCTCTATAATCCCCTTATTTTCTTTTATAACATTTCTATTATTTTCTTTACATTTACGATAGCTCTTTTGTTTAAACGACGTGGCTTTGTTATGGGCTTTGTAGGCTTTTTGTGGCTTACCGTAGGTGTTATCAATTTTGTCGTTCTCGGATTTAGAATAACTCCGTTTTCGGCTATTGATTTTCTTATGTTTTCTGATGTACTTAGTATGTTCAGTATATATTTCAATCTGTTTCAGAGAATACTTATTTTTTCAAGTATACTTGTGTTTATTGTGCTTCTGGTTATTGCATTTCTTAAGATTCCAAAGCTTAAGAAAAAGGTTAATTACGTACAGGGTATAATTGTCGTAGTTATATCCTTTGCATTTGTTTATATATTTACTTTGTTTATGGTTGAGACAGCTACTGTATCAACAAAGTTTACGAATCTCGGAACTGCATATAAGGATTATGGATTTGCTTATTGTTTCGCAAACAGTGTTATAGATCAGGGAATCAGTGAACCTGATGATTATAGCTTTGAGAAGATAGATACTATATATCAGGAGACTCAGGAAGTTAAGGATATTCATGAAAAGAATAGATATGTAAATAACAAGAAGAAATATCCTGATATAATTGTTATCCAGCTTGAGTCCTTTATTGATATCGGAAGGGTAGATGGTGTAAATACTGATATCGAGTCTATTCCGAATTTTAAGGAGTATGAAGAAAAGTATCCATCAGGTTTTCTTACAGTTCCTGCAATTGGTGCCGGTACTGCAAATACTGAGTTTGAAATAGTAACAGGAATGAAGAGTAAGTCTTTTGGTGCAGGAGAGTATCCTTACAAGACTATTCTTACAACAACACCATGTGAAAGTATGGCACAGATCCTTTTGAGAGAAGGATATGGTACTCATGCTATTCATAATAATAAGGCAAAGTTCTATTCTCGTGATGTTACATATGCCAATCTTGGTTTCCAGACATTTACATCACTTGAGTACATGAAGCATTTTAATAGAACTGAAACAGGCTGGGCTAAGGATTCGTGTCTACCTGATGAGATAATGGCAGCGCTTGAATGTGATGAGGAGCCTGATTTTGTATTTACTATCTCTGTTCAGGGACATGGTAGATATCCAAAGGATGAGCTTAAGACTGAGGAGCATGTAAAGGTTACTCTTGATAATGAGGATCCTGAGCTTACAAATCAGTTTGGTTATTTTGTAAATCAGTGTTATGAAATGGATATGATGATTGCAGATCTCAAGAAGAGACTGGATGAGCGTGGAGAGGATTATTTACCTCTTAAAGTAAAAGGTGGCTTAAAGAGTGGTGAATTTACAGTAAGAGGAGATATTTCATCTCGCATGTCCCAGATTATTACCGTCCTGTCTGCAGGAAAAGTCTTGAAGTACCACTTCTGTGAGAGGTAGCTCCACACTATTGCAACTACTGTCTGCACAGCGAAGGCTCCCAGCATCGGAGTAATCAACGGCGCCCTTCTGATCAGCAGCCATGCAATTATGTACATAATAATATCGACTTCGAAGAGTGCCAGCATCTGACTGTATACCATCTCTCCGATACCGGAATAAGATATCTTAAACGCCTCGTAAACCTTTCCTATCGTATAATAGAGAAGCACGAACAAGGCAATAACCAGCCAATGTCCGCGCATAAAGAACTTGACCCAAAGCTGATCGGCATAGAATCTGTACCATACGAAAATGAAAGGGGTCGTCATTAGTACCAGATTAATCAGCTTGACGATTCTAATGGAAACATCGTGGAACAGCGAGTCCCTCTTCTTCATGGGTAGTTTTATCCTGTCCTTTTCTTTAGGTTTACATCCGAATTACATATTAAACGTTTATACTTGTTTTTTCAAGAGTTTGAGATTGACGCACTCGTCTTATTGTAGTAAAAATAGTTGGGCATAAAAACACCGAAAGGTAGGCGAGGGGGTTCATTCGGATTTCCTCGTATTTTTAGGACTTAAATGAAGCACG
>CACYJP010000151.1 GCA_902774725.1 uncultured Lachnospiraceae bacterium | reverse complement strand
CCGCCCTTTTCAAGCATAAGAGGTGCTTCATAAAGATTTGGAAGAGTAATATTTTCTATTACGCAGTCTTCCTTAACATTACAGAACATTGAAATCTTCTTGAAAATAGATTCTTCAAGAGGCTCATCACACCTAAGAACAATGATATCGGGACTTACGCCCATTCCTTGAAGTTCCTTAACAGAATGCTGTGTCGGTTTTGATTTATGTTCATCAGAACCATGAAGATAAGGAACAAGAGTAACATGGATAAAGAGACTGTTTTCTTTACCAACTTCAAGAGATATCTGTCTTACAGCTTCGATAAACGGCTGCGACTCAATATCACCGATGGTTCCTCCGATCTCTGTAATGACTATATCCGCATCTGTTTCATTTCCAACTCTATATACAAAATCTTTTATCTCGTTGGTTATATGAGGAATAACCTGGACTGTTGAGCCCAGGTATTCTCCTCTTCTTTCTTTATTCAGAACATTCCAGTATACTTTTCCTGATGTAAGATTCGAATATTTATTCAGATTTTCATCAATAAATCTTTCATAATGACCAAGATCAAGATCGGTCTCTGCACCATCCTCCGTTACATAAACCTCACCATGCTGATAAGGACTCATAGTTCCCGGATCAACATTTATATATGGATCAAGCTTCTGTGCCGCAACCTTAAGTCCTCTTGCTTTAAGAAGTCTTCCCAGTGATGCAGCAGTTATTCCTTTTCCAAGTCCCGAAACAACTCCGCCTGTTACAAATATATATTTAGCCATTTTAATGTCCTTTCCTAAAGATTTGTATATCCCATTAATGATTTATCAATCTCTGCCGCTGCCTTTCTTCCTTCGGAAATAGCCCAAACAACAAGTGACTGTCCTCTGTGCATATCTCCTACAGCATAAACATCTTTCTCAGAACTAAGGAAGCTTCCCGCTTCTGTCTTAACATTGGTTCTTCCGTCTGTTTCAACTCCAAAATCATCTGTTACATATTTCTCGCTTCCAAGGAATCCTGCAGCTATAAGTACTAACTCAGCAGGAATCATCTTCTCGCTTCCGGCAACAGGAACCATATTCATTCTTCCTGTCTTCTCATCTTTAACAGCTTCAAGAGATACAATGCAGATTTCCTTAAGGTTACCCTTCTTATCCTTGATGAATTCCTTTACTGTTGTCTGATAGATTCTAGGATCATGTCCAAACTTATAGATTGCTTCCTCCTGACCGTAATCTGTCTTGAGGACTCTAGGCCATTCAGGCCAAGGATTTGAAGCAGCTCTTGTTTCAGGTGGTTTCGGCATCATTTCAAGCTGTGTAACACTCTTTGCACCAAGTCTTATACATGTACCGACACAGTCATTTCCTGTATCACCACCACCGATTATTACTACATTTTTATCTTTAGCAAGTTCATACGGAAATGTCTTAAATTCCGAATCAAGTAATTTCTTAGTTACATCACTTAAGAAATCAACTGCGAAATAAATTCCGTTGGCATCTCTTCCCGGAGCATTTATATCTCTCGGATTTGATGCACCGCAGGCAAGAACAACTGCGTCATACTGTTTTCTTAAGTCCTTAGCTTTAATATCTTTACCTATATCAGTATTGGTTACAAAATGAATTCCTGCTTCCTCCATAAGCTTTACTCTTCTGTCGATAACAGATTTATCAAGCTTCATATTAGGAATTCCGTAGCGGAGAAGTCCACCTATCCTGTCATGTCTTTCATATACCGTTACTTCATGACCTCTTCTGTTAAGAAGCTGTGCAGCTGCAAGACCTGATGGTCCGCTTCCGACTACAGCAACCTTCTTACCGGTTCTTATCTCAGGCTTTCTCTCTTTAACAAGTCCATTTTCGTAAGCATATTCAATAATTGTCTTTTCATTTTGCTTAGTGCATACAGGCTCTGAAAACTCACCACAGGTACAAGCTGCCTCACAAAGCGCAGGACATACTCTTGATGTAAATTCAGGAAAACTGTGTGTTACTGAAAGTCTTCTGTAAGCATCAGCAAGATTTCCCCTATATACAAGATCATTCACTTCAGGAACAAGATTATTGAGAGGACATCCTGATGCCATACCGGATATCATCTTACCGGCCTGGCAGAAAGGGATACCGCAATCCATACATCTGGCAGCCTGTTTCTTCTCTTCTTCAAGACTTAAATTGCCATGAAATTCATTAAAGTTTTTTATTCTTTCCTCTTCACAGATAACGGCAGCATTTACTCTGTCATATTCCATGAAACCGCCGATTTTGCCCATTTTCGATCCTCCCTTTTTCTACTGATTGAATGTCTCAAATGCCTTAATCTTTGCTTCTTCGCTGTCACATCCCTGCTCGATATACATATTTGTAAGACGTAACATTTCCTTGTAATCTGAAGGTATTATCTTCTTGAAATGTGTGATAGCCTCATCGAAATTATCAAGGATTCTCTGTCCCTTCTTCGAACCGGTATATTCCACATGCTTCTCAATAATTGATTTCAGTTCACTTATCTCGTTCTTATCCAAAACTCTATCCATGAGAACAAATGTCTTATTCAGGTTCTTATAAAGAGTATTTTCTTCATCAAATACATAAGCAATACCGCCGCTCATTCCGGCTGCAAAGTTCTTACCTGTACGACCGAGGATTACTGCGCGACCACCTGTCATATATTCGCATCCGTGCTCGCCAACTCCTTCAACAACAGCAGTTGCGCCTGAATTTCTGATGCAGAATCTTTCACCTGCCATACCTGAGATATATGCTTCTCCGGATGTAGCACCGTAAAGGGCAACATTTCCGACTATAATATTCTCTTCAGGAACATAGCTTATATTGCTTGGTGAATGTAATATAAGTTTTCCGCCTGAAAGACCTTTTCCGAAATAATCATTGCTGTCGCCTGTAAGCTTAAGTGTAAGACCCTTAGGTATAAATGCACCGAAGCTTTGTCCGCCTGCACCCACACAATTTACTTCTATGGTATCTTCAGGAAGTCCTTCAGGATATGCCCTTGTGATCTCGGCACCCAGAAGTGTTCCGAATGTTCTGTCAGTATTGGTTACATCTATTGAAATACTGCACTTCTTCTTACTCTTAAATGCATTCTTGATATCTGCAGATTTAAGAAGCACCTTCTCATCAAGAGTTTCTTCAAGTTTAAAGTCATAAACCTTTTTCTCATCAAATATCTGTTCTTTTCTGTCAATTTTTGACATATCAAGAAGGATACCGCTAAGATCAAGATTATTCTTATTTACTTCATCCTTAACCTTAAGAAGATCTGTTCTTCCTACAAGTTCATCTATACTTCTTACTCCAAGCTTTGCCATATATTCTCTTAACTCTCTTGCCACAAAAAGCATGAAGTTTTCAACATATTCAGGCTTACCCTTGAAGTTCTTTCTGAGACGTGGATTCTGAGTTGCAACACCTACAGGACAAGTATCCTGGTTACATACTCTCATCATTACACAGCCCATTGTTACAAGTGGAGCTGTTGCAAAACCAAATTCTTCAGCACCAAGGATCGCTGCTATGGCAACATCACGTCCACTCATAAGCTTACCGTCTGTCTCGATGACAACTCTGTTTCTAAGTCCGTTTGAAATGAGTGTCTGATGAGTTTCTGCAAGTCCAAGCTCCCAAGGAAGTCCGGCATTATGGATTGAACTGAGTGGCGCTGCACCTGTACCTCCGTCATAACCTGAAACAAGTATTACCTGAGCACCTGCCTTTGCAACACCCGCTGCAACGGTACCAACACCTGCTTCTGATACAAGCTTAACTGAAATACGTGCATTTTTATTTGCATTCTTAAGGTCATAAATAAGCTGTGCAAGGTCTTCGATTGAGTAAATATCATGATGAGGTGGTGGCGAGATAAGACTTACACCCGGTGTAGAATGTCTTGTCTTTGCAACCCATGGATATACTTTCTTTCCAGGAAGATGTCCACCTTCACCCGGCTTTGCACCCTGAGCCATCTTTATCTGAATCTCTCTTGCGCTGACAAGGTATTTACTTGTAACACCGAAACGACCGCTGGCAACCTGCTTAATAGCAGAGCTTCTGTCATTTTTAGTTCCTGCTGAAGCGATTCTTTCATCGCTTTCACCACCTTCACCACTGTTTGACTTACCATGAAGATGATTCATCGCTATAGCAAGAGTTTCATGAGCTTCTTCAGAGATTGATCCGTATGACATAGCACCTGTCTTGAATCTCTTAACTATCTCTTCTTCACTCTCTACTTCATTTATATCAATTCCGTTTTCAGGGAAGTTAAAGTCCATAAGACTTCTGAGATAACCTGTTTCTTCCTGATCGACCATACTTGTGTATGTTTTGAATTTCTCATAACTTCCTTCTCTTGTTGCAGACTGAAGCATATGTATAGTCTGTGGATTATATCTATGATGCTCACCCTGGCTGCGAAGTTTATGTCTTCCCACTGCCGAAAGCTCAAAATCAGTTTCAAGTCCAAGCGGATCAAATGCTTTGCTGTGTCTCTTATCAACTGATTTTTCAATGTCGGCAAGTGTGATACCGCCAATACGGCTAACCGTTCCTGTGAAATATTCATTTATAACATCAGGTGATATTCCTATTGCCTCAAATATCTTACTTCCCTGATATGATCTGATGGTTGAAATACCCATCTTTGAAGC
>CACYJP010000150.1 GCA_902774725.1 uncultured Lachnospiraceae bacterium | reverse complement strand
GCAACCACAAAGAAGAAGATGGATTTTTCCAAGGTTGAGTTTCTTACCATTGAGGAAGGCCTGTCAGTTCAGTGCATGCATATTGGATCTTATGATGATGAGCCGGCTACTGTTGCGATGATGCATGAGTTTATAGAGCAGAAAGGCTATGTACTGGATATAACAGAAGACAGACTACATCATGAAATATATCTAAGTGATGCAAGGAAGGTTGCACCGGAGAAGTTAAAGACTGTAATCAGGCATCCGATAAAAGAAAAATAGATTAAGTGTTGACAGATAAGGATATGCAGAGTATCCTAAACACATTATAATTCATAAACAAGTTATACGATATTAAAGGGAGTTTATTCATGCGTAAGTTCAATCTCGCAAATGCATACGCCGTACTAAGACCATCAAACGTCAGACTAATGAATGGTCTTATTTTTGTATGTGAGTTTCCGGGATTTAAAGCGTGAGTGGATTGTCAGAATATTATAGTATTAGCTATTATAGACCACCTATCTTCTCGGATAGGTGGTCTTTCTGCATAAGGAGGAATGTAAGTATGAGTATTATTAATTCTTTTGATAACAAGTCTAAGGCATTGATAGATCCGGGACAGATTTTTAAGAACCCGAAGATGATATCAGATATATGTATAGTTACATTTTCTCAGCATGTCAGAGATATGGTTTTAGAAAAATATAAGTATGAGTCGGTCGGTTACTCAAGCACGGCGAACGGTAATATAGATATATATCTTTTAAAATTGGATGATATAAGTGTTTTGTTTTATATGAGCCCGATTGGTGCACCATCTGCAGCTGCTGTAATGCATGAAGTCCATTATATAGGGGGCGCAAGTAAATTTATTATATACGGTTCCAGTGGAATCTTAGATTCAGAAAGTTGTAAGGGTAATTTGATTGTCCCAACAGCATCATATCGAGATGAAGGTTTGTCATATCATTACATGGAAGCATCTGATTATGTTGATATAAAGAATGCTGATAAACTTGCCGAAATCTTTGATAAGCTAAAATATCCATATGTAATGGGGAAGAACTGGACAACCGATGCAATATATATGGAGACGGTTGATAAGGCAGAGGCCAGACGTCAGGATGGTTGTATTACGGTTGAGATGGAGGTGTCCGGTCTACAAGCTATGTGTAACTACTACGGCTATGAGTTATATCCATTTTTCTTTGGCGCAGATCTTCTTGAAGGAGACTCATGGGATATGGCATCTCTGGGAAATGAAAAAGAATATAATATACAAAAAAAGACATTTGAAGTGGCAGTAGGCATTGCAGAGAACTTATAGAAACTGAAGAGGAGGACAGATTATATGAAGATTTCCGGTATTGATAATGGAAAATCTTTTGATTTTGGAAATACATCAAAAGATTATGCTAAATATAGAGATATATATCCAAAAGATTTTTATCAGTATATTTTGGATTTAGGATTATGTAAGGATGGACAGATGGTACTGGATATCGGTACAGGAACAGGTGTTTTTCCGCGGAATATGTACAAGTTTGTTGGGAAATGGATAGGAACCGATATTTCAGAAAATCAGATAGAACAGGCAAAAATCCTTGCTTCCAAACAGAATATGGATATAGATTTCTATGCTTGTCCTGCAGAAGATATAGATTATCCGGATAATACATTTGATGTGATTACTATATGCCAGTGTATTTGGTATCTTGATGCTGCAGCAATAACAGAAAACTTTGCAAGGATTTTGAAGCCGGATGGAAAGATGCTTATTCTTTACATGGGATGGTTACCATATGAAGATGAGATAGCTTAGTATAATAGATAGCTTCGATAGTTCTATTCGTTTTCCTAAGAAAAAGGATACTGCTTATGGTTATGAGGAGGTTATTGCGAATGCTGATAAGGCTGTGAAGGACAGTTACGAGCTGGTTGAAACAGATACAGAAATATTCGTTACAGAAGGCGTAAATAATATTATGTTTGAGAAATAGTGATGAAGATAAGGAGAGTTTTCATATGGAATTAAAACTATACACTGAAAATATAGAATCATATCTAAAATGCGATTCGGTAATAAATTATGATAATGCAAAGGTTTCTGAACTGGCGAATACTTTATATGAGTCTTCAGAAAATGAGACTGATTATATTAGGAAAGCGTATGAGTATGTAAGGGATAACATTTCACACTCTGCAGATGCCGGTGAAGATGAAGTAACCTGCAGTGCTGGGGAAGTATTTGAAGCGGGACATGGTATATGTTTTGCTAAGTCACATCTTTTGGCGGCGCTTCTTCGTGCAAAGTCAATTCCTGCAGGCTTCTGTTATCAAAAACTTATACTTGATGATGAAACTGCTCCGGTGCTTATCTACCATGGTTTGAATGGAGTATATATCAAAGAATATGATAAATGGATAAGACTTGATGCCAGAGGAAATAAGCCAGGAGTTAATGCTCAGTTTGCTGTAGATTCAGAGCAGCTGGCATTTCCTATTCGTCCTGAAAAAGGTGAGGAAGATGGTTTTGTGATCTATCCAGATCCGGATAAAGAAATAGTAAAGGCATTAAAAGAAAATACATCTAGAACAAAGTTATGGGAGGAGCTACCAATGAAATTAGAATACAATGAGGAAGAGTTTGAGATAACTGATTATATTACGCCGGAAGAATATATGGCTATGCGCCTATGTGTTGGCTGGGCTGAGTTTCCAATGGAAGAGGCCGCAGAAGGTCTCAAAAATACAGCATTCCTATGTTGTATCCGTGAGGATGGAAAGCCTATTGCTTTAGGCAGGGCTGTTGGAGATCATGGATATGTTGTTTATATAGCAGATATAATAGTTCGTCCTGAATACCAGGGTCAGGGACTTGGCAGGAAGGTAATGGAAAGTCTAATGTCGGCGATAAAAGGTTCACTTAAGCCTGGATATAAGATAATGATCAGTCTGCTTGCGGCAAAAGGTAAGGAAGAATTCTACAAAAAGTTTGATTTTATAGATCGACCAAATGATGCTTTTGGATGTGGAATGCATCAATGGATTGAGGGAGAATAAGCATACGATGGGATATTAAGATTGGAGGAACACAAATGAAACAGTACATAGTTGACGCGTTTACTGATATATTATTTCATGGAAATCAGGCTGCAGTATGCGTGATGGATGAATGGATATCTGATGAATTAATGCAGAATATTGCAAAGGAAAATAACTTTTCTGAAACAGCGTTTACAGTAAAAGAAGGCGATAATTATCACCTGCGTTGGTTTACTCCGGGAGGAGAGATAGACTTCTGTGGACATGCAACACTGGGTGCATCATTTGTACTTTTTAATTTCTATGAAAAAGAAAAAAATGAGATTTCTTTTATGACACAAGTAGGAAAACTGGTTGTTACTAGGGAAAAAGATCAGTGTGTTATGGATATGCCGGCATATAATTGTCAACCTGTACCTGTGACAAATGAGATGGAAGATGCACTCGGAGTAAAACCAATAGAAGCATATCTCGACAGAGATTTATTAATGGTACTTGAGACAGAAGACCAGGTAAAAAATCTTTCGCCTGATATTGAAAAGATGAAACTTCTTGAGGGGCTTACTATTGCAGTGACTGCACCTGGTCGAGAATATGATTCTGTATCCAGAGTATTTGTGCCTAAACTGGCTATTTCAGAGGATCCAGTTACAGGAAGTTCTCATTGCATGATTGCTCCTTATTGGAGCGAAAAGCTTGGAAAGAAAGAACTGAACTGTTATCAGGCATCAGAACGAGGTGGAGAATTAAAAATAAAGGTTTTAGGTGACAGGGTAAAAATAGCAGGAAAGGCCGTTTTGTTTTCTGTTAGTGAGCTATATATAAGGAATTGATCTAGCGAGGAATCGGATATGAAGATACACCAGATAAAAATAGATTTTAATGTAACGGAGCAGATCACACGCTTTGTGTATGTTTATATAATTGAAGCAGAATCACTTTATCTCATAGATTCAGGAGTGTTTGGATGTGAAAAACAGATTAAGGATTACGTGGACTCCATCGGAAGAGATATATCAGAGATAAAGGGTATTTTCCTTACACATGCACATCCGGATCATATTGGTTCTGCAGCATGGTTTCAAGAGAATACAGGCTGTAAGATATATGCAAGCGAAGGTGAAAAAAGATGGATTGAGGACATTGATCTTGAGTTTAAGGAAAGACCTATTCCTAACTTCTACAAGCTGGCAGGTAAATCATCAAGAGTTAATGTGGTAGTAAAGGATGGAGATATAATCGAACCAGAGGATGGTGTTAAGGTTAGAGTTATACGAACTGCCGGGCATTCCTGCGATGAGGTTTCTTATCTTGTAGACGATAATCTGTTCATCGGAGATTCGGTTCCTGTTAAGGGAGATATTCCGATATTTATAGATGAGCAGGAGATGAGAAAAGCGCTGGATATACTTGAAGCGGTTGAAGGAGTAGAGACCTATTATCCTGCATGGGATCACATATATAACAAAGACGAGATGCAGCAGAAAATCGCTGAGGCGAGGGAACTGATAAATCATTTAAAGAAGACAGTTACAGAGCTGGATGATGGAGGAGCTATAGAAGGATTGGTAGATAAGGTCTGTGATAAGTTAGGAATGCCAATGCTTAAGATGAATCCGCTGTTTAGTAAGTCAATC
>CACYJP010000149.1 GCA_902774725.1 uncultured Lachnospiraceae bacterium | reverse complement strand
AAGAATGTTTTAAAACCAACAAAGAAATTCCTATGGTAATGATAGTAAGGCTTAAGAAGGTAAAACGTGATAGCTTAAAATAAATTCAAGTTTGTCGGGCTGAAGTTGGCGTGTTATATCGGAAGTTAAAAAGATTAACGATTATAACATGAAGTAAAAATAGTGGTCTAAATGATGTCGTATTACATCGATTTAGACCACTATTTTTATAATGGAGTATCTGTTAATATCAAACGCTCTAATTCAAACGAATCTTCAGAATCATTTCTATCTTTATATGTAAGGTACTGCGATAGCAGCTTATTCACCTCTTTATTATCAAATTCAATCCTAACTGTTTCAGGGCGGTAATTACCGTCTTCATCTTTATCGGCAGATATTTTCATATCTGTCTGCTTTTCAATTGAAATAAGGGCTGATAAAAGCTCTCCTGTGGTATGTATATTATTATCATAGAAGTCATTTACATTTATTCCAAGTGCAGTAGCAATCTTACACAGTTGCTCATGTTTTGGAGTTCTGATTCCGGTTTCATATTTCTTTATAGTAGAAACATTTATTCCGGATGATTTACTAAGATCATCTTGAGACATTTTCTGTAGCTTTCTATACATCTTTATCATTTCAGCTAATCTTTGAGTTGTTTCATTCATATATTTATTCCTCCAAGTACACCAGTTTAAGAGTTATTTTTCAATCATTGTCTTGTAATCTGCATAAATACTACATTCGTTACTACACCACTTTTTGAAAGATATTATAACTTATTGGTTCACAAAAGTGAATCTTTTTTGCAAAAAATACTTGACAGTTCACAAAAAGGAACCTTATAATACAAATAGGTTCACAAATAGGAACTATTTGAACTAAAAAAACGATTATAATCGAAAAAACACCTTTTCAGTTACAATTTTGAGATAAAAAACACCTTTTCAGATAATTTTAGAATGAATCTAAAGGGTTTATTATAATCTCACAACTGAATAAGCAACTGCAGTAACGTGAAAACTACGAAGCGTTGCCTGGAGGGGAAGCGGTCACTGTTACCACATTAGTAGTCTGAAGGATCGAGAGATGAAGGGCGAGGAACGGGACAGCCAACTGGTAAAAGGAGTAACGGCGTTATCGTAGGGACAATAAACCACGAGGGATATGGAAGGATATCCCGATTCTCGAAACGGCGGTAGAGAAGATAGTGTCTGTCTAAATTAGGCAGGGGCGTCGTGAACGAAAGGAAGCATAGCTTCTGGATCGGCTTACTGTAGTTCCCAGTGTACAGGGCGATGAGGTGGTTGAGAGACCGAATGTACACCTACATAGTACTTTACAAAGCTGAATAAATATAAAACTTTGTAACAGCTACTAAATCCAGCCAGAAATAAAAGGAGGAGTAGAACATGAGTATGTATGTAGAAACTGGCATTTTTATTGGAGCCTCCGGTGGAGGTGGGCTCTATGGGTCATCGTAAGAAAGTGTATGACACAGATTTTTCCAGCCTTAGTGATATGGTCTTATATGCGTATGGTCGGGAAAGGAAGATTAAGTCCAAGAAGGATGTCGAAAGACTTCTGTTTGTAATTAAGGAAAGAATTGCAGAGGATAAAATTGAAACCTTTCGTAAGAATCATAACTGTAAAGAGTGCTATCTATTAAACAATGAAGAGTGCAGGGCGAATGGTTATTGCCGATTTGATAAGCGTAGAAGACTTGCTCACAAATCCAGGATCAATGGATGTCCACACAACAATAATGAACCTTGTTGTTATGCAAATGAGTCAGGAACCTGTTTCGGATATTGTTATAAGAATCAGAAGACTGTAGAAGCTAAGGCAGAGAAGAAGGTGTCAGAGAGGAGTGAAGGACAATGAAGGATGTTGAAATAATCGCAATTGATCATGGCTGGTCAATGTGTAAAACGCCAAATGATATTTATATCAGTGGAGTGAGCGAGATTACTACGGAACCTGCATATTTTGATAATGTACTTGAATATAAAGGACGATATTACAAGGTTGGATCAGGAAGAACTGAAGTGAAAGCTACAAAGGTAGAAACACCAGATTACTATTATTTAACGCTTGCGGGAATAGCTAAAGAGTTGAAGCATAGAAATAAGACAGATGCAAAAGTTATTTTATCTGTAGGACTTCCAGCATCGAGATATGGTGACGAGAAGAATGACTTCATTAAGTATCTTAAGCAGAATGATGAGTTGTATTTCAAGTTTGAACAGGTAAAGTATCATGTCTGGATCAAAGATGTCTATGTATATCCACAGTGTTATGCTGCTGTTATGGATCAGCTAAAAATGTTTGGACCTAAAGTGGTAGTAGTAGATATAGGAAGCTGGACAATAGATATTATACCTGTAATAGATAAACGCCCTGACGAGGCAGGTACGGATTCAATACAGCAAGGTATTATTACTTGTATGAGAAACATCAATAAGGAATGTGTAAGGCAGTTTGGTGAGGGTATTGATGAAGAACTTATCAAGGAATATATGGTAACGAAGAAAAGTATGCTTCCTGATAAATATATTCAGGTGATGAATCGAGAAATTAAGTCATTTCTAACTATGGTGGTAAATTCGCTTCGAGAAGAAAAGTATAGTCTCAAGACAACACCATTCGTATTTGTCGGTGGTGGGGCAGTCGTAATGAAGAATTTCGGGGGCTTTGTTCAAGAGAACTTTTCATACAATACTGATATCTGTGCAAATGCTAAAGGTTTTGAATATTTGGCAAAATACAGATTATCCATGGAGGTGAGAAACGGTGGCTCGTGATGATAGCATAATGCATGCATTCAGGCTGAATATAAATAATCCTGATCATCTGAAAATACATAAGATTTTACGAGATTTGGATCTTTCCATTTATAAGTCAAAGAGTAGCTTCATAGTTGAGATTCTTAAGGCTCATCTATTAGGTGATGGAGAATATGTTCCTCTCAGTGATAGTGATGTGGCTCAGCAAGGTGGATATGTTACCAAGGAATATGTTGATAACCTTAAAGCTGATATAAGAAAAGAACTTGAAAATGAAATCAGGCAAGAACTTTTCAACATGGTCATATCAGCAATATCAGGTGTTGGACAAGCTGTAAAAATGGAACAGACTCAGTCGGTTAAGAAAAATGATACAGGTGTGAATGATGAAGAAACAGATAAGCTTATGGAAGAGTTGACTAATCGGTGGTCATAGAAAGGCAGGTTTATTATGAGGATACTAAGCTTAATAGGAAAAGGAATACTAGATGTTTTATGGATATTGGTAAGGATAGCAGGAGCAGTTTTGTGGCTTGCTCTGGGAGCATTAAGAGCTTTTCTGATGCTGCTTAGTCTTGTTCTCAGAATCTTCTTTGCTTTTCTTGGCGGAGCGTCGATATAAGGAAGGAGATTGGTTTATGAATATTGAAGCAAAATATAGATTCTTTATGTTTATTAAGAGAATGCGCAGACTACTTTGTTATTATTTCAGAATCAGAAAAGTGACTGCAGCATAAAGGCAACTGACACAACTTAATATTTTTTGTGGACAGTTACTGTCATATCTCATCTGTCCACAGAAAGGACAGGTGTAAGATATGAAGAAACTAATGATGATTCTTATAACTATAGCAATACTCGGACTCACGGGCTGTACTACAGATGTAAAGGAAGCTATAAAGAGTAGCAAAGATGTTGTAGCTAAACAGACGGAAGAGACCACTGAGATAAAGACGGAAGCTTCTACTGAAAGCACAGAACAGACAACTGAAAATACTAAAGAAGAAAAGAAGGTTTCTGATAAAAAGAAGGATGATAGTAGGAAGGTGGATTCAGCTACTGAAAACAAGAAGTCTACAGAAGATCCAGTTCAGGCAACTGAAAAGGCTACTGAGTCAGAAACAGAAGTTCAAACTGAGTCATGTACAGAATCAGTAACAGAGGCTCCGACAGAGTCATGTACAGAAGTAGAGACAGAAGCTCCGACGGAAGCAACTACAGAGGCTGATACAGAAGCTCCGGCACCTGCAGAAGTATCCTATAGTCCTGGGAATGTCGTATCACTTGCGACAGCAAAATGTCAGGCAGGTGGTATGATCAAAACTACGGACAATCTTGCAAATCTGCTAGCACAGGGGCAGATCACTGAGGAAGAATATAATGATTATTATCCGTATGATGGTCTTGGATACTACAGTGTGTTCGTTGAGACAGATCTAAACAAGGCAGCAACTACATCGGGAAGACTTCTTGGAAGTGAGGATGCTATAGCAACTTATATAGCAGATATGTTGCTTCTTGAATCAAATCCATACTTTCTTATAGAGTATGGTGGTGTGACAAACTCAGGTGGTCAGGACTTTTATGAGTTCCGCTGCTATAGATAAGGATATATACAACTAAATAAATATACCGAGATGAAAGGTATACAACTGAGAGATTTGAGCCGTTGCTTGAGTCTCTCTTTTTTGTTGCAAATTTGTAAGGAGGAATTAAGAAAAATGAGACAGAAACTAAAACGATTTATGTCATTTATAATGGCTCTTTTGATTATAGTTTCATCTGTGTCCGGATCGGCTATGACAGCATTTGCTGCAAGTGCTGAGGCAAATATAAGCTTCTGGTATGCATCAGCAAGTGAGCATGGCGTTGTGTCAGAATTCAATTCTTCTCATACAGGTCAGATTCTATATGCCATGATAGATGGGAAGATAGGCTATTGCCTTAATTTTGGTCTTACGGCTGAAACTGGTGAACTGATGAAGAGTGATGATGAACCGAACAATACAAGTCTTTCTGCAAAGCAGGAAAAACTGCTTGCACTTTGTCTGTATTATGGTTATGCGGATACAGCAGATACACAGAATGAGCCATCAAATGACAAGAAGGATCAGTTTATTGCAACG
>CACYJP010000148.1 GCA_902774725.1 uncultured Lachnospiraceae bacterium | reverse complement strand
TCCTTCATCATTTCCCAAAAAGCAGCCGCATCCTGAAAGCCGCAAGCTTCAAACCCGGAAGCCTGAAGCGTATAAACCATAAGCTCCCTGATACTGCTGTCATCCTCCACGCAATAGATCATATGAAGCCTCCTTCCACACATTTTTATCCATGCTAGCGCAGGATTGTAAATCCAGTGATCTTTTTCTTGTAAATTCTACGTAAAGTTCCTAATTTAATAAAGGCTCCGTTTCTTTGCCAGAGGCCGCTGAATCATCATCTCGGAATGGTTTAGCAAGCTACGCAGGTTTGTACGTACAAATGCAAAATGCTTGTTAGGGTGTGCTCCCCTAAAACCCCGTTCCGATCTTCCGAACAAAATGCACTCATCGGAGTGTTAAAAGTGTCTCAGGGAACCCCTGACAACTTTTACTGAAGTTTTACTTATGAATGATAATGAATTTTACAAAGCATAAATATGCTAACTGTGTTGCAACAAACAAGGCGCCACAAGAAAAATAACAATGAGAAGATGAGGTTTTTATTATGAAAAAGAAATTATTTGCAGCAATAACAGCTGTATGTTTACTGGCAGTCGCATTTACGGGATGTGGATCTGAAGGAACAGAAAATGGGGACTTAAAAGGAAATATAACATTGGCAGGATCTACCTCGATGGAAAAGTTGTGTGAGGCAATGTCTGAAAGTTTTATGGAAGCAAATCCAGGTGTAACAGTTACAGTAGAATATACAGGTTCTGGTGCTGGACTTGAATCTCTTGCAGCCGGTTCTGTAGATATTGGAAATGCTTCAAGAGGATTAAAGGATGGAGAAAAAGCAAATGGATCTGTAGAAAACGTAGTTGCAATCGATGGTATTGCGGTAATTATAGATAAGAACAATAGCGTAACAGATATATCTTCTGAAAATCTTGCAAAGATTTATACCGGTGAGATTACAAATTGGAATGAAATTGGTGGAGAAGATCAGCCTATCGTAGTGATTGGAAGAGAAGCGGGTTCTGGTACAAGGGATGCGTTCGAGGAGCTTCTTGAAGTTAAGGATGCCTGTGCATATGCGCAGGAGCTTGATTCGACCGGAGCAGTTCTCGCAAAGGTAGCATCTACTCCCGGTGCAATTGGTTATGTTTCTCTTGATGTAGTTGATAGTACAGTAATTGGCTTAAAGATTGATGGAGTAGAACCAACAGAAGAGCAGATTCTTGCCGGTTCATATCTCCTTCAGAGACCTTTTGTAATGGCAACAAATGGTGAAATCGGTGAGCAAAATGAATTGGTTCAGGCTTGGTTTGCATATATTAACTCAGATGCAGGTAAGGAAGTTATCAAGAAGGTTGGACTTATTATTCCACAGTAAGGGGAGCACATGAAGAAAAAAGCATTTATAGAAAAAACGGCAAATATCATTTTACTGATCTGTGCTGTAGTAGCTATATTTGCAGTATGTGCGATTACACTATATATGTTCATAAAAGGCACCCCGGCTTTAAAAGAAGTCGGGGTTTCTGATTTACTGTTTGGAACTATATGGAAGCCTACTGCAAGTAACCCATCCTTTGGGATAGGTTACATTATATTAACATCAATTGTGGGAACCGGTGCTGCGATACTGATCGGTGTGCCGATAGGATTACTTACAGCTGTATTTTTGTCAGAAATGGCTGGTAAGAGGTTAGGCACTGTTGTAGGTAGTGCTGTAGAACTTTTAGCTGCAATACCTTCCGTAATCTATGGCCTTATTGGAATGATGGTGCTTAATCCTATTATGTTTAAGATTGAAAGAATGCTGTTTGCAGAGAAAAGTGCACACCAGTATACAGGCGGTGCAAATATGCTTTCCGCGATCATTGTACTTGCAATTATGATTTTACCTACAGTAATCAGTGTCAGTACATCTTCTCTTAAGGCAGTATCAGATAACTTACGAGCTGCGTCATTAGCACTTGGTGCCACTAAGGAACAGACAATATTTTGGACTGTAATTCCTGCAGCAAAATCCGGAATATTAACGGGAGTTGTACTTGGAATCGGTCGAGCGCTTGGTGAAGCAATGGCTATCAATATGGTTGCGGGCGGTGCAGTAAATATACCACTTCCGTTTAATTCAGTCAGAACGCTTACTACTCAGATTGTCAGTGAAATGGGGTATGCAAGTGGAACACACAGACAGGTCCTTTTTACAGTCGGATTGGTTCTGTATGTATTCATAATGATTGTTAATTGTGTTTTACTGAAGACAAGGAAGAGAGGCTTCGAACATGGCGATTAACACAAGAAAAATCAAAGATTTCAGTATTCGAATGCTGATCTATATATGCGCTGCTTTTTCAGTATTCTTAGTGATTGGAATCATTATATATGTGCTGATGAAGGGCTTGTCAGCAGTGAACTGGTCGTTTCTTACATCTGTGACCAGTGTGCTTAAAGGAACTGTTGGAATCGCCGGAAATATTGTAAATACAATCCTGATTATTTTTATTTCGATGGTTATTGCAACACCTATAGGCGTTGGAAGTGCAATTTACTTAAACGAATATGCAAAGCCGGGAAAGGTTGTAACATTAATCGAATATGCTACAGAAACATTGTCAGGTATCCCATCAATTATCTTTGGTTTATTTGGAATGATGTTCTTTGGTGAAAAGTTAGGATTAGGGTATTCACTACTGACTGGTTCGCTCACGCTTATCATTATGGTTCTGCCGCTCATAACAAGAAATACCCAGGAGGCATTAAAGACTGTACCAAATACTTACCGTAATGGAGCAATAGGTCTTGGAAGTGGAAAGTGGCATATGATTCGTACAATATTAATTCCGAGTGCTATGCCCGGTATTATTACCGGAGCCATACTTGCAATTGGAAGAATTGTTGGTGAATCGGCTGCGCTTTTATTTACTGCAGGAAGTGCAAAACTGCTGCCAAAGGGAATAGATGGATTATTTGATAAGCCTTTTCAATCTGGTGGAACACTCACAATACAAATGTATCTGTCTGCAACAAGCGAGGGTGATTTTGAAACAGCTTTTGGAATAGCTGTGGTACTTTTGATAATTGTTCTTGGAATTAACCTTACAACCAAGGCACTTACAAAGCATTTCGATGTTACAAGAAAGGAATAAAAATGGGAGATACTAAGATATTAGTAAAAAACTTAAATCTTTTTTATGGTGAAAATCACGCGCTAAAAGATGTAAGTATGGAGATAAAAGAAAGAGCAATCACGGCTTTCATTGGACCATCAGGATGTGGGAAATCTACTTTCCTGAAGACGCTAAACAGAATGAATGACATGGTGGACGGTGTGATAATAACCGGAACTGTAGAAATAGATGGTGAAGATATTTATGGAGGGAAAATAGATACTACGCTTCTTAGAAAAAAGGTCGGAATGGTTTTTCAGCAGCCTAATCCATTTCCTATGAGCATATATGACAACATAGCTTATGGACCAAGAGTACATGGTATCAAGGATAAGAAGAAGCTGGATAAGATTGTAGAGGATAGTTTAAGAGGTGCCGCTATTTGGGAAGAGGTAAAGGATAGATTAAAAAAATCTGCCTTATCTTTATCCGGAGGACAACAGCAGAGAATCTGTATAGCAAGAGCTCTTGCTGTAGAACCGGAGATTCTGCTTATGGATGAACCTACATCAGCACTTGATCCGATCTCAACAACTAAAATTGAAGACCTAATGGATGAATTAAAGAAGAAATATACAGTCATTGTGGTAACGCATAACATGCAGCAGGCTGTCAGAGTCTCTGATTATACTGCATTTTTCCTGGTAGGGGAAATGGTGGAATTTGGTGAAACAAAGCAGATGTTTTCATATCCAAGGGATAAGAGAACAGAAGATTATATAACAGGAAGGTTTGGTTGATGAAAGGAGCTACAATACATGAGAAGTAAATTTGATGAGCAGCTTTTGGAGCTAAATAAAGAAATGATAGAAATGGGGAATAAAATAATTCAATCCATTAAAAATGCGATCGAAGCGTTGGTGGCACGTGATGAAAATATGGCCAAGGCTATTATGGAAAGTGATGCAGAGGTAGATCATCTTCAGAAGAAAATTGAAGGCATTTGCTTTAATCTTTTAATTCAGCAGCAACCTGTAGCCAGAGACCTTCGTACAGTGACTGCTGCTATGAAAATGGTAACAGATATGGAAAGAATAGGAGATCATGCTGCGGATATTTCTGAAATGACAATTCTAATGGGGCAGAATAGTCAGATTGATAAGTTTGAGCATATATCCCAAATGGCTACAGAAACAATGATTATGCTTAACCACAGTATAGAAGCATATGTTGAGAAGAATGTAATTAAGGCAAAGGAAGTTATAGAGCATGATGATATTGTAGATGATTTATTTGTTGAGGCTAAGAAGGATGTTATAGAACTAATCCTTAATAGTCCAAGTGAAGGGGAAGGGGCAACGGATATTTTGATGATAGCAAAGTACTTTGAACGAATAGGGGATCATGCAACAAATATAGCAGAGTGGGTAATTTATTCACTAAAGCAGAAGGAGGATGAAGATGAAGTATAAAGATATTAAAGAGAATGAAGAGGTACAGGCATTAATATCGAAGGGAAATGAAAACCTTGGAATATTGGGGTATACAGATCATTCAGAAGTACATACATAGGTTTATTGGCAGATTTCTTAACAGAGATGACCCCAGTGCTCCACGTAGAACACTGGGGGTTATCCTTATCTGATATTCGTTTTAATACTTTTATTCTTTGCAAGGTCTTTCCTCGCCTGTCTCCTGCTTTCTTCATTAACACGCTGCTGAACAAGGCCTATTGTCATCGCCCGAATTCCAGGTTCTGCCTGTATTATCTCGTCGCACATGCGGATCTCCTGATAGAGCGGTCGCATTTGCTTTGTCTTCTCCTGAGCGGCCA
>CACYJP010000147.1 GCA_902774725.1 uncultured Lachnospiraceae bacterium | reverse complement strand
TGAACAACGGGTTTTACCGGCTTGCCATTATCTACATCACAGTATATCTCACCTTTTCCCCTTTGTTCCATCGTAGGTGATCTATAGAATTCTGTCTGTCCCTTGGCAAGACAATAATCATCAGCTATAGCGTGAATGACATCTAAATATGCTTCACGATTAAAAGGTTCTTCGTGAGTAACAAAGACCAGTTTTTCCAAATAGGAACTGTACTTATCTTTATTTACCATATAACACCCCTTTAGTAACAATCCCAATAACAAAATACGTAGCTTATTTTAACATATTTTGAGGCTTTAGACTACCCCTGCCTGAAGGATTCCTCTTCTTTTTTCGGTATATTCTCTGCGATTTCTCTATTATACTCCGCACCAATAAATGCATTTTTACCGGACTTCTTCGCCTCATAGAGAAGCTCATCCGCCGCTCTTAGCATAAGCCTCAGATCATCACGCAGCAAAGTTTCTCCATAAACATAACCCGCCGAGAAATGTACTGGCAGCCTTTTCTCCTCGAGATATATCTCCTCCAGCTGCTCCTCCAGACTGACAATAAGACTCTTGAACTCCTCCTCAGGGATTTCAGGATAGATAACCATAAACTCGTCTCCACCATAACGATAGGAGTACTCTGCACCGAAGTTATCTAACAGTGCATCTCCCGTTTTCTTCAGAAGGAAATCACCGACCGAATGACCATAATTATCATTCACCTTCTTGAAGTCATCTATATCAAGCATCATTATATGGATATCCTGTTCATGATAATTATCATAATCTCTTCTCAGTGCAAATCGATTCTTAACCCCCGTCAGAGAATCTCTTATTGTCGCCGCCTCAAGAGAAAGATTATCCTCCTGCAGCTGCTTGTTCAGATTATTTAGATCACTGATATAAGCCTTCAAATGTGATATCAGCGATTTAAATGACTTTGTCAGAGTTCCAACCTCATCTCTACCCTTATACTTAAGCTCTACATCATAATCCCCATCGCTGACTTTTTCAGATGCTTTCGCAAGCTCTGAAAGAGGCTTGATGATATGGCTTGCAAACTGCCATGCCAGCAAAATAAATATAATCAGCATACCAAGTGATACCCATATTGTCTTCCATATCAGACTCCTCCAGGAGGCGTTAACCTCTGAAACAGGCACCACTACATTTAAAATCATCCCATTCTTCAAAGGCAGACGATAAGCTACCTTTTCAATGCCATCAAACTCATAATGAATAAACTTCTCATGCTCTTTTAGCTCTTCCGGTGTCTGCGGTATCTCCTCCTTCGGAAGCGAAAGAACATCGATATTTGGATGATAGATAAGATTTCCTTCCTCATCACTTAGGAAAGCATAACCGCTATCATACAGCTTTATATTATCGACCTGACTGGCCATAGTTGAATAATCGATTTCGATACCAATAACACCCATAAACTGGTCATGATAAAAGACCGGAACATTGTAGGAAACAACCCTTACATCCAGGTTATCCGTGATATAAGGTGGAATCCATACAGGTTTCCTGGACGCCCTCGGCACCGTGTACCATACAAGCTGAGAGGTATCATTTATATCATACTGAGTGATATCCGTCGACTCATGCTCAACAAAGCCATTTCCGTCAGCATCAACATACCAGAAACCCTTCACATCATCAGACACAGACGGATCCAGCCTGTAATAATAAGTGTAAACACCATTCGTCTGACGTGCCAGCTTTCCGAAAAATATATCCACCTTTTTGATATGCTCCCGCAGATCTCTGTTCGGTTCCGACTCCAGATCTGCCTCAGCGTAAGACGACACCATCTCCACTGACTGTCCTACACTGTCAAAATATGAATCCAGATTCTTCTCCCCATTCTCACAGAGAAGCTGCAGCTGCTGCTCCGAACTCTCCTGTCCGATATCAGCTACATCATAGATTCCCATCGCCGTCGATACACCCGTCGAAAGCACTATGGCGACCACAATGATAATAGTAATTCTAGTTCTGATCGATCGCATTGTTTTTTTACCCCCTCCTACAATTTTGTCACTTAATCAGCTCTGAAAACTCAAGCGCCTTTCCAACATCCCCATCAACCTTAAGCTTTCCAAGTGTATATGCCACTACAGGATTCAGCTTCCCGTCAAGCAGCTTATTAAAGTTTTTCATATTCATAGTTATAGCACAATTTCGATCATTATACTCATAAGGTTCTACACTAACCTTATGATCCTTTACCTCAACATAAAAAACCCCTTCACCCTCACCGGTGATATTTACCTGTACTGCAAGAAAATCCTTATCAGATACATCTGCTTTGGATGCAATTGTTCTTACCTTTTCCAATAATTCATCGAATGTCATAATAACCTCCCAATTTTAATCCTGACATCTGCCGGCTTTTCTTAATTCTCAAGGATAGCTCACGTATTTCCGTGCTTAATTAGTAACCCTCTATGATAATGCTGCCGCAATAAAAAGAAGCAAAAAGAATAATCCAAAAACAATTGTTGCAGTCCCTATTTTATATTCATCTTCATCCTCACCTTCAGGTGAATACGCTTCATATTTTTCTGTTTCTTTCACCTGCTCACGCAGCCTTCGATAATCGCTCACATCACCAACTGCCATACCATTTGATCTTTGATAACTCGTCATGTTCTGGTTTTGAGTTCTGTTCTGATTTTCAGTTTTGTTCTGATTTTCAGTCCTATTCTGACTTTTAGTCTCTACAGGATCCTGTGGACCCTTTCCGAACTCTCTAACTGCCGGCCCCCATCTGTGCTTAAGCAAAAAACGGATTATCAGGTTTGCCATATAGAAATTGGTTACCGGTTTTCTCGCTTCTGCCCCTTCTGCCAGCACCACGTCATTTGCTGTTAGTGTGTATCTCTTGTTGAGTCCCGCACGTTTGTTTTCAAGGTTGTATAACATAAGCGCGTAGGAATACATATAACTACGCTTTTCTTCGTCCAGATCAGAATAATCATCCCTGGAAACAAAACCCATAATGTTTGCTTCTGATAGTAGTCCGGTTTGTTTTACACCTCCGGAATCAGGCTGTTCACTCTGAGTTGCAGCATTGCCACTGTCATAAGGTACATCTGACCATACAGCTTTTTCAAAAAGAGCCTTTTTGAAGTCTGATGCATTTTGATATCTATCTTCTATTTTGACGGAAAGACCTCTCATAATCGCATCACTAAAGTACTTAGGTATCTGATGATTACGTGCAATCGGAGGAATAAGATTATCCGATGATATACGGTCAATCGCTTCCGGAGGTAGAACGCCTGTAAGAAGCTTGTACATAGTTGCAGAAAGTGAGTATATATCTGTCCACGGTCCAACCAAGCCACTCTTGGAATACTGTTCAAACGGAGCATATCCATGCTTAAGCAGAATGGTAGATGACAGTTCCGTATCAGTCGCACTGAGCTTTGACGAGCCAAAGTCAATAAGCTTATAGGAAAAGTCCTGACAGATAAATATATTATCGGGGCTTATGTCTCTATGAATCATCCCAATAGCATGTATATCCTCAAGAACATCGCACATCGACTCTGCCATTGTCATTACCATTTCTACAGGAAGTGTACCACCTGTCAGTTTCACATATTCCTTAAGAGTACAGCCATCCAGATACTCCATTACGAGGTAAGCTGTTCCATTTGCCTCAAAGAAATCAAGAACGTTTACAACTCGAGGATTCATATTTAGCTTCGAAAGATTCCTGGCCTCTTTTAGGAAGCGAGTCTTACCATGTTCAAAGGATGTCTCCTCCCCCGAATACACCGACATAGTTGTCGCATCTGTTCTTGAAACCAGACCACGTGGAAAGAATTCCTTTATCGCTACTAATTTTTCAAATGTTTCATCCCACGCTTTATAGGTTATTCCAAATCCACCGGCTCCTATGACTGTTCCGATCACATATCTGTTATTCAGTTTTGTCCAGGTTGGAAGATAGTTTTGATTTGCAGGTGGAGTATTCTCGATAAATCCACAGAAAGGACAACAATTATTATCGTTTTCATATCCTTCGGGTACCATGAATACCTTCATGCAGTTCATACATCTTCTATTCATTATCTAATCATCTCCGCTCACTTATCTGATAAAGTTTGTTGGCTCCCAGGCTTCTTTCTCAGGAAGTCCGAACTGGTCTTTTCCAATCGCAATACTCTTCATAAGGAAGGTCATGTTTCTCGCAAGTGTTCGCATTGTCTGAAGTCCTTCTTTATCCTGCTCTGCTTCACCGGTGCCTCTTCCATGAAGGACGTTCCAGTACTGACTTGTGGCTATAGGCATTCCAACGATTCCGAAGTACTTATTCAGAACATCGTACGTTGCTGTTGTTCCACCACGACGAGCAACTGCAACGCTTGCACCAACCTTCATAGTCTTATCGAAGTGACTGCTGTAGAACAGCCTGTCAAGAAGTGCAATAAGTGTTGCATTTGGTGATGCATAATAAACCGGTGATGCTATCACCAGTCCGTCAGCCTCCTCGAACTTCTTGGCTATTACATTTACCTCATCGTCAAAAACACATTTGCCTGTTTCCTTGCAGGATGCACAGGCTATGCAACCACGTATATCTTTATTTCCAATCTGAATCACTTCTGTTTCAACACCCTCCGCGTCAAACACCTTGACCATCTCGTTTAGTGCAACAGTTGTATTTCCACCCACTCTTGGGCTGCCGTTAATTATAAGTACTTTCACTTTAATACCTCCTTGATATACGGAATTGAGTCCATCGCTCCCGGTCTTGTTACTGCAATTGCTGATGCCTTCGACGCGAAGCTAAGCCCCTTATCCGGTGTCATTCCTTTTATTATAGACGAGATAAAGTATATCAACGGCCTTGACCTTGACTGCTTCCTGACGAAAGACATTCTCACCATCCATGTACATAGAGCCTTCCTCACCGAGTGTGAGAACCACCTTTGCATCAGGATACATCTCCCGTATTTTTTCCAGTATCCTGTCCGGTTCTGTCTCGCCGGTCATCTGCTTTCCTTCTATCTCGTTTATAAAGAAGTACGAGATCTTGCTGAAGTCGCACTCGTCCAGTGCTTCGTCATATGGAGATGGATTAAGAACTATCTGAAGTCCTTTGTCATATGCTTTATCAATTATAACATCCAGAAGATTTATCTCATTTTGAAGAAGGATTATATCACCGCTCTCGAAGCCTGACAGAACCTCATCAATAAAGCCTTCTGTCATAGAACGATTGGCTCCACCAAAAAGTATGATGGAATTGTTTCCGTTCTTATCAACCTGAATTATCGTGTGTCCGGACCGTTCCTTTACCGTTCGAACATACTTGGAATTCACTCCGTCTGCTGTGAGCTTATCGACAAGGAATTTTCCTTCTTTTCCGACCATCCCGGCGTGCCATACACTTACTCCCGCTCTTGCAAGCGCAATGGACTGATTCAGTCCCTTGCCGCCCGGATTTACGCTCACGCCGAGGCTTCCTTCCGTCTCCCCCGGCTGAACTATATGATCAACCGAGTATACGTAGTCTATGTTCATCGACCCAAAACAAAGCACCTTCATATTCATGCACCCCCATTATTTTAGTCTTCACTCTCCAGCTTTTTTCTGCACTCACGTATTCCGGAAATTCTTTCACTGTCATAAGCACCGAACTTGATTGCGTCTTCGTAATACTCAATTGCCTTTTCATAGTCGCCATCAATCTCCGCAATAAATCCAAGTCTTTCCATCTTGTCTACACATTCAGGACATTCGCAGTGCTCACATTTCTTGCAATGGTCAATCATATCAAGATAACGAAGTGCACCCTCTCTTCCTTCTTTTACGAGATAGAGTCCGCCTATCTTGCAGGCACGAAGTGGTGTGTACCTCTCAAAGCCAAGATACTCCTCAACAGAACCATAGTTTTTTTCCAGACACTCCAGTGATCTGTCTGCACTCTCTACCGCCTTTTCCTTATCACCAAGAAGCAGATAGCTTCTCGCAAGCAGATCAAATGCTTCGTAGAGATAGTCATAGTAGTCTCTCTCATCCAGTTTGTCCTTCACAAGGATCTTCGCGTACTGCTCGAAATTCTTTATCGCCAGCTCAGGATCTCTTCTGACAAATGTATAATAGTACCCTGCTGCGTAGAGAGAATACCTTATTGAGTCCCTGAAGTCGTCTGTCATCTCCTCAACATTTCGATATATATCAGCCATTTCCAGATAAGCATTCATGTCCTTCTCGACACACTCAAGCTCGTCCATCCTGTTCAGATAAGAAAGTGTTGTAGCATACTTTCTGAGGCGGTAAGCCAGGTCTCCAAAACTCTCGATTGCAATATCAGGATTTTCCCGAACAGCCTTGCAGATATTTACCTCCCCGTCCGGCTCAAAGTCTTTACCGGTAATATCGCAAAGTCTTTTAAGAAACGCCCTACGCGCATAAGCCAAAGCCTCTTCATGCTTTCCTGCATCATCATAAAGCTCTGCCAGATCACCATTTAACGTAGCATCATCCAGCTCGAATTTTTCCATATAGTTTATCTGAGCCTGCACAGCCTCATCATACTTCTGCTGCATCCTGTAAAGACGGACAAGATTTTTGT
>CACYJP010000146.1 GCA_902774725.1 uncultured Lachnospiraceae bacterium | reverse complement strand
CCTTGTTTTGGTACGGACAGCTCTCGTAGTGGGAAACCCGTAAGTGTCACGACTAACAGAAACCACGTCCATCACTTGTTATGGGCGTTGGTAATTCATGTATGGTGCGATTTGCTTACTGCTTATTATTGTGGTATGCACGGCATCAATTATTTAGTGTGGAGGTAATATTTATATGTCTAGTTTTATTACAGCTTTGATCAAGCAAAGAAAAGATGCAAAAAAGGCTGAACCAAGCAGCGATGGAAGACTGAAGGAGATCATTGCAGTTCTAAAAAAGTATAATTATGATGATGGTATTACACCGGAGATAACGGTGAATATTCTTCAGGATCTGGGTCCGACATTTGTCAAGATTGGACAGATAGCTTCACAGCAGGCGGAGTATCTTCCTGCTGAGTATTGTGATGCTCTGGCAAAGCTGCATTCTGAGGTTGCGCCGATGGATATAGAGACGGTGAATTCTCAGATAGAGAAGTATCTCGGAAAAACAACGAGTGAGCTTTTCAAGTCGTTTGATGATAAGCCACTGGGCTCAGCTTCAATTGCTCAGGTTCATAAGGCTGAGCTTTTTGACGGAACCGTTGTTGCAGTTAAGGTACGTCGTCCGGGAATCGTTGAAACGGTGGCACGTGACTTTGCACTTATCGAGAAGATACTGGATAAGTTTTTAAAAGAAGAAAAAGATGTGTTTGATATAAGAGGTCTTATCCTTGAACTGGAAAACACCTCGAAGATTGAACTTGACCTTACAAACGAGGCGGACAATCTGGACAAATTCTGGAAGAATAATGCTGAGCGTGAGAGGATTGAAAGTCCGAAGTGTTATCGTGAGTATACCTGCGAGGCAATTCTGACTGAGAGCTTCGTAACAGGTAAAGAGGTAAGTGATACTGAGTTCCTTGCAACTCTCAGTGAAGAAGAGCGTGATGATTTAGCAGCTCTTCTTGCAGACAATTTTGCCTCGCAGATCCTTACGGATGGTTTCTATCATGCAGATCCTCATTCGGGAAATGTACTGATCAAGGATATGCCTTCAGGTGATCAAGCTGAGCAACAAGGAAAACCAATCGAATGGATCGACTTCGGTATGATGGGTATTCTTTCTTCCCAACAACGAAGAATCCTTATTGATCTTGTTACAAATGTCGTGATGCAGGATGCATACAAACTGAAGCTTACTGTCCTGAAGGTTGCTAAGCCTAAGGGCGAGATAGATCATGCTTATCTTATTGGTATGTGTGAGGATATGTGCAGTCAGTATAGCGGAACAGGCTTTGGTGATTTTGCACTGGGTGATCTGCTTGGTACAATCTTAGATGGACTTCAGGTCGGTAACTTCAAGGTAGAACCTTTCCTCACAAATCTTGCACGTGGAATCATTGCCATGGAAGGTACTATAAAAACTCTCAGCAAAAAGGTTAACATCCTTGATGCATTTACGGATAAGCTGCATGGAGTTATGGATTTCAATATCAATCTCGAGCATCCTGAAGAGATGAATCCTGATATAGCATTAAAGCTGTTCCAGCTGAGTGAAGCAATAACGAATTCTTCCAACAAAACTGCTGAAGCATATGACATGCTTGAGAAGGGGCAGATCAAGGTGGGAAGTGAGTTTAGCTTTGAAGATAAAACACTTAATATCGTAAATCGCCTAACAGGATATCTGGTGAGAGCACTTGTGATAGTTGCACTTATTATAGGTTCAAGTATTCTATGTACGACGTCTGTCATAAGTGAAGATAGAGAGGTCATATCAATCATCTTCCGAGCAGTTGGATTTGTTGGATTTGTCTCAGGTGCACTATTGGCATTTAAGCTTTGTAAGGATGTAAAAAAAGGAAAATAGAGATAAATAGAGGTAAATAGAGAAAAAAGAGGTAAATAAAGTATTATATGAAACCGCAGGAAGATATAATGGATACCTATACAGGGTTTGCATATGTTTATGATGAAATGATGAGCAATATTCCGTACCTGCAGTGGGAGGCATATCTGCTCCAGCTGCTTTACTCCAGCGGTGTTAAACCTGATGCGAGTATTCTGGAGCTTGGATGTGGAACGGGCACTATGACAGAGATGCTTTATGACGATGGTTTTGACATCACGGGAATTGATCTGTCGGAGGATATGCTGAGCCTTGCCAGAGAGAAGGTGTCTGGTGTTACATTTCTTCAGATGGATATGAGAGAGTTTACGATAGATAAGAAGCAGGATGCGATAATCAGTGTTGCTGACAGCGTAAACTACCTTGAGAGTGTGGATGATCTTGCCAAAACTCTCAAATGTGTTCGAGACGCGCTAAAGCCCGGCGGAGTATTTATCTTTGATCTGAAGACGGAGTTTTTCTACAAGTACATAGTAAGAAACAGAACCTTCAGAGGCAGGGGAAAAGGTTTCTCATATGTATGGAAGAATTACTATGACGAGGCTGGAAAATTCCATATATATGATGTGTCAATAAAACGTAAGTGCAAGTCCGAACAATGCTTGGTAGGAAATCACGCGGATGGCGCGCGGGTGAATAAAAAACGAACAATAGAAAATGAGATACATAAGCAACATGTCTTCACTGCAGCTGAGATAAAAGCAGCGGCGCTGGGCGCAGGATTTTCTCATGCAACAGTGTACGGCAATATGACATTTGAAAAGCCAAGGAAAAATAGTGACAGGATATATGTGGTGCTGAAGAAAGAACTCTGAGATAAGAGTTCTAAGACAATAGTTCTGATATGATTGTAGCAAAGTCAAGCTAAGGAATCAGTTTATAAATGGAGACGGAAGCAATGGGGCTAAATACGTAACCCTTTATAAGCGTGAGGAGTGATTCTTTAATGAGTAAAAAAGTCGATTCCTGTGATGGAATAAAGCAGGAAGCATAAAAATATACAGTATGAGAAAGGGCACAGTAAATGAAGGAAGAGATGGTGTGGAAGATCCTCGAGATCGAGCCTACAGATGATGTGGATATGATCAGGGATGCGTATAGAGCAAAGCTCGTAGTTACAAATCCTGAGGATGACCAGGAAGGCTTCATGCGACTTAAGGAAGCATATGATAGGGCTCTGGAACTGGCGGCAGGTGACGGAAATGACGAGGAAGAAAATGAATATTCTGAGATAATCGCCAGGGTTGATGCTATCTACAAAGATATTAATAAGAGAATGGATGTATCATGCTGGAAGGAGCTTTTATCAGATCCTGTCTTTACGAGTCTGGATGAGCAGGACGATGTGAGACGAGAGTTCCTTGAGTATACAATGTCTCATTATAAGTACAGCGGAGATATTCTGAAACTGTTAGATGATGCCTTTATGATCACGCACGACAGGGCAGATCTCATAGAGGAATTTCCGGAGGATTATATATCATTTTTATGTGATCAGATAGAAAATGAAGGCGATTACGGTTTGGCTGAGAAGCCGGTGATCGGCAGAGAAAATGGAACTAAGATTATAAATGATGTTGAGGTAGTTTACACAGGTGAGCCATCAGAGGAGCCTGAGTTTGATTATGAGATAGATGAGTATATATCCACGATCAACAGCTTTGTCACAAATTACCGAAGAGTAGATAATCCGAATATGCCGGAGGAAGCAAGGGCGGCTGAGGTAGAGTCTCTTGCTGAAAGCATCCTTCAGGCAAGAAAGTACGATTTCTTCCATCCTTTCGAGGAGATAGCGGTCATAAAGTATCTCTATTTTAAAGAGGAGTATGACAAATGTTTCAGCATCCTTCAGGATCGTATCGAGAACACGCTGATGGCAGGAGAAGAGCATTCTGATTTCTATTATTCGCATTTGATATTTATGTATCTCAGATACTTCGTTCAGGATATACATAAGGATATGGGACTTGAGATAGATCCGGCTGTTTTGGAAAAATGTTACGAGGCAATTCCTAAAACAATGAATGAGGTGTATGTAAATGATACTCATCCGGCAATGGGACTTTACTGGTATCTGAAGGGTGATAAGAGAAGAGCCAATGAATACCTGGCCTATTCGCTTGATGCTGTTCCGAGTATAGCTCTTCGTGAGATCAGTGATCAGATAGATGAAGAAAGAATGAATGAGCTTCCTGAGATGATAAAGGAAGAGCCTGACAATCTACAGTATAAGGCCAGCCTTGGCTGGATATATGCAAGAAAAGACAGACTGGATGATGCATTTGAACTATTGGAGGATGTCTCAGAGGATAATAAGTCTGAGATGGAATACTTCAGCATTATGGGAAGACTTCTTCTGACAAAGAATAATTACGAGGAGTCGCTGCCATATATAACTGAGTGGAACCGAATGCTTTCGGAACAGTATGGTTATGAAAAGAATCTCGATAAAAACAGTCTTCCGATTGAGGATGTGAGACAGTTGGTTCGTGTTCCATACAGCTACTATCTGCTGGCTGTTATTTACGTGAATCTGGGTGATCTGGAAAATGCAAAGACAAACATAAAGCTTGCACTTGAGGGTGCTCCGCTCAGAGATTATTACGAATATACCGAGCTATATAATTACATCCTGAATACCGGAAAGGACTATGAAGAAGGGCTTGAGTTCTGGAATAAAGAGGTCGAGAAGGGAAATTCCTACGAGGCGATATGTCGTGGCGGCAGACAGTTCATGGCCTATAAATGGGGCGATGTAAATACGGTTGTGGACGATTATTTCTATCTCAGGGAAAATGATCCGATGTATATAGACTCTTATGTATTTGCGCAGGAGATATTCCTTGATTATGACGATATAGAGAGCTTTGAGATATCACTTCAGTATGTTGAGCGTGCCGGCCTTCAGGATGAGAGGCTTGATATCAATAAGGCCAAGTATCTGCGGATGAAGGACGACGGATCGTACACGAAGGAGAAATTTCTGCGTGCCGCGGCGACCGAGCTCGACGGCTTCTACGTGCCGTCACTCTACGAGCCGTCATACAACGAAGACGGGACTCTCGCGTCGTTCGAGCCGCTTTTCCCCGACG
>CACYJP010000145.1 GCA_902774725.1 uncultured Lachnospiraceae bacterium | reverse complement strand
ATGGAACTCGGGTTTATAATAGACCTGAACGTGTAGAACTTTGGTTTGACAATTACCTACGCTGTTATATACTAGAATATGGTTCGTAATATAGAATGAGGTTTTTGTTAAAAGTTCTAATACCAATCATGATAAAAGAGGAAGGCTGAGAAATAGACTATGAACAAGACTGGGAACAAAACTATGAACAGGAAAAAAGGACTTATAAGTATTATCGTTATTTTATCTATGATTTTTGGGCTCGTTGGATGTGGTAAGGATAAGCGGGCTGAGGAGCTAAAATACGTATTCGCAAAGGATGAAGATTTTGAAAGGATAACAGGCTCATATATAGGCGGGCTTTTTGTGGCCGGAAATGTGGCTTACTTTTGTGATACAGTAACGGACAGTTCTACGGCTGGGGATACGGTTGCATCAGCAGGAGATTCAGTTTCTTCAGCAGGAGATGCGATATCTTCAAAAGCTGTTTTTTATAAGAAGAGTCTTGAAGGGGGCGAAACAGAGAAGATAGCCGAGTTTAGTCCTTCTGAAGGCGATATGATCTGGGATGTTTTCTATGACAAGGATGGTAATCCATACTTCGTTCTGGAACGTAAGGATAAGTCGCTTTCGGTTTATTCATCAGATGGTGGCACATTTAAGGAAAATGCGGGGTTTGGTTCAGTTATAAAAAACAGCGCAGATGATCATTTCAAAAAAGTTTATATCACAGAAAACGGAAAGATATTCTCTGTGAATCAAAACAGCTTCGCTCTGTATGACGGTGACTTCAACAAGCTTGCAGAAGAAAGTACAGGCAGTGAGGTGAGCTCAGTTGCTATGAGCAAGGATGGCAAGCTGCTAATTGGTTGTTTATCCGGTGAGTCGGGTACTGTTAAGGATGTTGTGAAGGTTTATGATCCGGAGTCATTAAGCTATGAGAATGAAATAGAGCTGGATGTAGATCAGATAGATGAAAACACTCTTATAAGCGGCGCCGGCAAATACGACTTTTATTATGATAATGGCTCTATGATCAGTGGATATAAGAGTGATTCCAAAAAGTTTGATAAGGTTTTTGAGTATGATTCTTCTGATGTTGTCTATGGAACATTTAGCAGGGTTTGCTTTACGGATGAAAATACCTTCCTGGCACTTTGCTCAGGCAGTGACACTCAAAGTGATATATCCTTTATCGATAAATACGTACATCTTGATCCTAAGGATGTTGATTCGCGTATAGTTCTTAAGCTTGCGGTTCAGACAAATGATGAAAATGTATCAAAGATCGTAAATCAGTATAATAAGTCTCAGACCAAATACAGGATCAAGGTGGTTGATTATTCTCAGTACGACGATCCGGAAGCGAAGATGAGTACGGATATAGCGGCCGGTAACACCCCTGATATATATGAGGTATCAGACGGAATAGCAGGAATGACTATTGATCAGTGTATCAAAAAGGGTTATCTGGAGGATCTGACTCCGTACCTTGAAAAGGATGAAAAGCTGTCTCCTGATGATTTTATACAGTCGGCTTATAATTCCATGCTTCGTGATGGAAAGCTTTATTTCACAGCCAGTGGTTTTGCTGTAAACTATATAATAGCAGACAAGACAGAGGTGTCTGATGGAATAAGCTGGTCCTATAAGGAGATGAAGGATTATGTCCTGTCTAAACCTGAAGGAACAATGATGTTCTATGATGAAACTAAAAATGAAAATTTGCAGAATCTGATGTGGTATTGTTACGGCGATTTTGTAGACTGGGAAAATGGTTCATGTGATTTTACAAGTGACGAGTTTAAAGCAGTACTTGAGCTTTGCAATACAGGCGCAGATGAAGAGACGCAAAAGAGTTTTGATAATACCAGTGAGCTTCTGGATAGTGGAGCTATGCTTTTCTTGAAAGGCTATACTTCTTCAGTTACCAGCTTTGATCTGTTTGATGTTCTCTTTAGTGGAAATGCTACGATAAAGGGCTTCCCAAGTAAGGATGGAACGGGACTCTATACAGAGTTTCACAGTGCATTTGCGATTTCAAAGTCCTGCGCCAGCAAGGATGCTGCATGGGATTTCGTAAGGATTCCGCTTACCGAGGACTATGAAGGACATACTGATTATAGTTCGGTTCCTCTTCGAGAAGACGTTTATGCTGAGATGGAAAAAATGATGTCAGCAACTGAGTCCGGAAAGGATAAGTATGGAAACGAATATATGACCATGGAAGGTGTAAATGTGAATCGTGATGACATATCATATGTAGCACATGCCTTTGATGAAGAAGACAGAAAAGAGTTCAGGTCTATTATCGATTCGGCTGACAGTATGCTTCAGCAGGATTCTAAAATATACAGTATTATTGAGGAGGAGGCAGCTAATTACTTCAGTGGTAATAAAACTCTGGATGAAACCTGCAAGGTGATTCAGGACAGAGTCAGCACCTATATAAATGAGAGTAATTAGTTAGCGTTGATCTGGTATGACAAAAAACATAAGTGAAAATGTATTAGATAAGGTAAGAGAGCTTTTAGCTGAATCAGAATTTGATGCTATTTTGATAACTGATCCGTATAATCTTAGATACTACACAGGCTTCAAAGGTGGAGAAGGAACTGCTCTTATAACTAAAAAAGGAAGTGCTATCCTTATAACAGATTCAAGATATACAGAAGCAGCAGAAAAAGAGTGTTACGACGGCTTTAAGGTTCTTCAATTTGGTGCGGGTGTCAGCGTGAGCGAGCTCTTAAAGGGATATATAAAGGGTGAGGAGATTCATACGCTTGGCTTTGAGAACGAATCAATCAGCTTTTCTATGTACTCAAGATATGTAGATAAGCTCTGTGATGCTGATACCAAAATGACCGAAATAAATGATATGCTTCTGGTTCCGAGACAGATAAAAACGCCTGAGGAGATAGAGCTTCTTCGTGAGGCTGAGCATATAGGTGATATGGCTTTTGACGATATACTTGGAATCCTTAAACCCGGCATGACTGAGCTTGAGGTAGCAGCAGAACTTGAGTATAGCATGAAAAAGCATGGAGCCGAAGGCTTTTCCTTTGACACTATTGCTGCATCAGGCGTTAATTCGTCAATGCCTCATGCTATTCCTTCAGAGAAGAAGCTCGAGATGGGTGAGTTTCTTACTATGGATTTTGGTTGTGTATACAAGGGATACTGTTCGGATATGACAAGGACTGTGTGTATCGGAAAAGCAGATGATGATATGAAGAAAATATATAACATAGTTCTGTCAGCCCAGCTGAGAGTGCTGGATGAACTAAGGCCTGGTATGCAGTGCAAGGATGTAGATAAGATAGCAAGGGATTATATTGCAGCACAAGGCTACGCTGATTATTTCGGTCATGGTCTCGGTCATGGTGTCGGACTTTATATCCATGAGTCTCCTGCATTTAATACGAGAGATACATCGACTGTGAAGCCGGGGATGATTGAAACCGATGAACCTGGTATTTATCTTCCGGGAAGATTTGGTGTCAGAATAGAGGATATGATACTTATTACAGAAGATGGCTGTGAAAGTCTTGCGAAGTCTCCTAAAGAGCTGATAGAATTGTAGAGTATTATTTTATATCGGAGTTAACGAGACTATGGAAAACAGTAAAGAAATAAAGCTAACTAAATATGAGAGAAATGGCAGCTTGACATGGGGTAAACTCAAGGAATACCTCCCTGCAATGATCGTGACCAACCTTTCGGAGCTTCTGCTTATTACGGTTGATGGTGTCGTAGTTGGTAACTTTGCAGGTGAGAAGGCATTTTCATCTGTTGCACTTTTTTCACCTATTACTATGATAATAGGTGTTATTTCTACGCTTGTTTCAATAGGTATAAGCACATGTATGTCCACTTCGATGGGTGGAAATGATAAGTCCGATATAAACAGAATCAAGGGCGCATCCTTCTGGCTTATGATCTATATGACTATATTTGTGGCGGTGGTTCAAATTCCTGTCATATGGATATTTATAAAAGCATATGGGCTATCAGGTGAGATATACTTACTTACATGGCAGTATGCGATAGGACTTATGATAAGCTTTCCGTTTGGCCTTGTATCATACGTAGGAACGATTGAGCTACAGATAACCGGAAAGATGAAAATGCTTATGAAACTCTCTATTATGGAGGGAATAGTCAATCTTGTTCTTGACCTCTTGTTTGTAGGTGCATTTAAAATGGGGGTCGCCGGTGCAGGCTATGGAACAGCATGTGCGAATGTTGTAAGATGCTCCGTTACAGTTTTCTTATTAAGTAAATATACTGACATATACCATCACAAGGGCTATAAGAAAAAGCTTTCTGATTTTATTGAAGTCCTTCGTTATGGAGTTCCGGAAGCACTTGATGCACTTATTTCAGCACTCGAGGGTTATATCCTTGTAAAGATTATGCTGAGTGTTTTTGGAGAGGATGCCGGAACGATAAATGGTGTCTGTATCTTCTGTGGAAGCTTGGCAAATGTACTGATCGGAGGTATTACAGGCTCAATGAGGCCAATGGTTGGACTTTTGGCCGGCGCAGGAGATAAGAAGGGACTGAATACTGTTATGAATCAAGGGAAAAAGGTGTCTATCGCTCTGATAGGTGGAGCAATAGCGTTGATGCTTATTATCCCGCAGGTGCTTTATTCTATGAACGGTGTAAAGGATATACCAAAATATGGAATTGCTTCTGTTCGTTTTAAAGCAGTTTCTTATATGTTTGTTGCATTCAATGCACTTTTAAGGCTTTATCTTGTCAGCAGAAAGGATGCTAAGTATACAACAAAGACAGTTTTATTTACTGATATTTCATTGCGGAAAAGACGAGCCTCTTGAAAAGCTCGGGGAACAGACGATATCGTTTTCTTATGAAGGCGTCAGTTATGATTTCAACGTCACGACCCTTGAAAATACGAAAGTCTCAAACGCTGTAAGAAAATATGCGGACGAGCTTGGAATAGATGTCAAGATATCCTATCGTATAGCTCTTTGTATGGAGGAGATGGTGGCATATGCAAATGCAGTAAATGATAAGGGGATTTCTGTTCAGGTAATGATAAGGTTTGAAGGTAAGGATAAGGCAACATTTGTTGTGATGGATAACGGAAAATGTATCGCACTTGATAAAATGGAGGATTCGGCCCGAGGTATTATTATGAATAATTATGTGCTTTTACAAAAAACTGCAAAGAGCATCGAATATCAATATGTTCTTGATTTAAATTATACTATTTTGAATTTTGCGGCATAGGTTTATTTATGTTATAATATTCCATATTTTATGTATGGGGTGGTAAGGGTGAAAAAATTCATTAAAAATAGAAAGAATCATTCAAACGCCGGAACGGGGCTTTTAATACTTAGCCTGGTTCTTGCGTTTGTTTTTGTTTTCACGACAGTTTCTTATTCTGATAAGGAGGTTAGTGCCGAGACTATATCAGGAACGGATAACGATGATGTAGCGGTTGATCCTACAGGCCAGGGCGATGGATACGCTGCGGTTATTTATAATAACACAAACGGACTTCCTACTTCAGAGGCAAACGCTATAGCTGAGACGGGTGAAGGATTTCTGTGGATCGGAAGCTATGGTGGTCTTATCAGATACGACGGAAATACATTTGAAAGAATTGATTCAACTACAGGTGTTTCTTCTGTAGTTAGTCTTTATGTGGACAGTAAGGAGCGTCTGTGGATCGGAACAAATGATAATGGCGTCTTTTACATGGAAAAGGGCGAGATAAAGGGCTTTAGTAATGCTGAAGATCTGAAGTCTTATTCTATCCGTTCTTTTGTTGAGGATAAGGATGGAAATATATTTATTGCCACTACTCATGGACTTGGAATGGTAGATAGTGATATGGTTCTCCATACGATTGATGAGTCTCAGATAAACGATAGCTATATCTGTGAACTGAGAAAGGATGATAATGGGGTTATTTATGGAGAAACGATGGACGGTGCTGTCTTTACCTTAGAGGATAAGAAGGTTACCGGTTATTATGATGGAAACAAGATAGGGCTTGGTGCTATTATTTCAACACTTCCGGATCCTGTTAATCCGGGTTATATCTACCTTGGAACTGAGCATTCTACCATTTATCACGGTAAACTCAGTGATGTTGAAAATATGAAAAAAATAGATGTCGGTCCTCTTGAGTATATCAATTCTATCGAGTTTCTTGAGAATCAGATATGGATATGTGCAGATAATGGTATCGGAATACTTAATAGTGATGGATTTACCGCTTTGGAGAAGCTTCCTATGGACAACTCGATTGACCATATGATAGCGGATTATGAAGGAAATATATGGTTCACATCATCCAGACAGGGTGTAATGAAGATCGTTCCTAACAGGTTTACTGATATATATGAAAAGTATGATCTTGAGCCTCAGGTTGTAAATTCAACATGTAAGTATGAGGATATGCTTTTTATCGGTACGGATAATGGCCTTAAGGTCATAAATGTAAATGGTGTAGTTAATAATGTTAAGATAAAGTCCATAAAGGGCTTCGATGCGGAAGATGAGAAAAACTTTGTTTCTTTATTAGACGGAGTAAGAATCAGGTCAATAATAAAGGATTC
>CACYJP010000144.1 GCA_902774725.1 uncultured Lachnospiraceae bacterium | reverse complement strand
ATCAATCAGCTCTGTCCATCGTTTTTCAGCAGCATCTCCTTCAAGTTTGTTTGTAACGTTCCAGTCACTTTCTTTAATCGCAGTTAAATCGCCTTCATATAATGTGCTTTCCGATGAACTGAGACTACCAGATTTATATGCAAACCGCTCCAGTCTCATACTATTACCATTATATGAATACAAGATATGGTTTTGTTTACCGTCATAGCCACTAGTATCAACATGATAAAACACACCATTTCCCAAATATTCAAAGCTTTCTCTTATATACGTATCCAGATTTACTATTCTATATCCGGTATCAGTTTTAGCAACAAACATTTCTGCATGATAGCATATTCTCTTTTTACCATTTTCTTCAATTTCCTGCGGTTCTTCCGAGAAGAACATCTCATCAGTTCCATCACCATCTATATCATCAAACCAGTAATACTCTCCTCTTAGTCCAGTCGTACCTGGTGCTGAAACAATTATACTATCTGTTATTTGTCCATTTTCCACTAACTCAAAATCCTTAGCTTCGAAATATACGTTATCTTCCCCACTTGAAATCTTATTCACCACTTCTTTTAATTCACTCAGCACTGGAGCATATAACTGCTCATCATAGTCATAATCAGACTTGTGCTCATCCTCTACATCAATAGCGGCATCTGTCTTTGTAGACAAATCCTCCGACTCATGATTCTTATCCACAGTCTTGATTGCAGCTTCAACTGCCAGATATACATTTGCATAAGGCTTTACTGTACCGGCAGCTTCAACCTCATAGACATAGTTGTTCAGGATTATATCTCTTACTTCCTTGCAGGTAAGATCCTTGTTTCCCCCCCAGATAAGTGCAGCTTCGCCTGTAACGAAAGGTGCAGCAACACTTGTTCCGTCATGGTTTTCTGTGAGTCCGCCGGGAACGTCGCTATCTACAGCCTTACCAGGGGCATAGATATCTGCAGGTGTTTGATCGTCTATTGCCTTGTATCCCTGAAGGGTTCCATTCTCATCGTAAACATATTCTGCACCACCGACAACGATGATGTGACTTCTTACATTTTCGTTCTGGATTCCTGACAGGAAGCCCGGAGTTGGATTGTCCGCACTGTCAGCTGCCTTGAAGATAAGGAAATAGTATTCCTTATTGAGACACGCTCTAAGGAAACGCTCCATCTCGCCGTTCAGCTGATCCATCTCTGCAGGATCATTTAAAGTAACATCCATTGATATATTTATGGCCTTCACGCCATCCAGCAGCTGCATTCCGATTGCAGCCTTCCACTCCATGATACTTGTATAGAGTGTTCCGTCAGGAGCAGCCATTGAGAATCCGTAGAGCTCGGCATTCTGAGCCACTCCGGCTATTCCTACTCCATTATCAATAACAGCACCGATTATACCTGCAACATGCGTTCCATGATATAGATATGTATCATTTGCCATAGCTGCATCACCTGCGCTGGCAGTTGCGTCACTGTCGCTACCGGTCTGAACCGTGTACTCAATGCTATCAGGATTGTTCTCAGCCTTCTTGAATCTGCCATCCAGATCAGGATGAGTCTTATCAAACATTGTATCAATGATACCAACCTTAACAGGCTTGAACTCAGTATCACTTTCCCAAACCTTTGGCATCCATACTGACTCTACTCCCCAGTTGTTTCCATACGGAGCGTAGATATCCCAGTTTTCTTCAAAATCATCAGGCTTATCGCCATCCTTATAGTTCCACCACTCATCATTTGTATAATCAAAGATGCTTCCATCTGTCTCATATACGTAGTGGTATCCAACACTTGCAACCAGATCATTCTTCGACCAGTCGCCGATTATATCATCAAGCTCTTCCTTGCTCTTTTCTTTCTTGAATTCGATCTGATAATCGTTACTCATTGAAACATAACCAACGACTTCACCCGATACTTTCTCAACAAGCTTCTTTATCTTTTTAAAGCTGGAATCCTTGCTTCCGGTAAGGATTAGCTCGTTCTTTATATAAGCATCTCCCGACTCAGGGAATACTATATCTTCATAAGAAAAAGGCTTGAAGTAAGCCTCGTCCTTTGTATCAGACGAACGCCATATAAAATACGCACCAATAGAACCGACCAGAATGATCATTACAGCAACTATCGCAATAATTCTCTTTCTGAAACGCTTCTTTGATGGCGACTTCGAAGCCTTAACCTTTATATTCTTTTTATTTTTATCTCCGGTTAATTGCTGAGGTGCATATACCCTTGTTCCATTATCTGAAGTGGGCATAGTTGCATTCTCATAAACTGGAAATGTAACCTTTGTACGATTGGGCTGACTATTCATCTGCTGGTCATTCACCTGCTGATTGTCAGTCTGTCCACCACAGAACGGGCAGAACATCGCATCGTCTTCTATCTTATTTCCACAAAAACCACAGAACATAACATTACCTCCGTAACCAACTGAATTAATTATATGCATAAGTATCAAAATCTACAATACAATATTAGCAATTGGCCGGGGATAATATTTTACACATTTAGTCTCACAACTTTCAAAAAGATAAAGATAAATAAAGATAAATATACCTGTGACATTTCTGTGATTCAATACATGATATAGTTAACTCATCAAAACAAACGAACGAAAAACCAAAAGAAGAAACGAAAGAAAAAAGCAATTAAAAAATTAAGAAAATGGAGGAAAAATCTATGAAGAAATCTTTTAAAAAATCTATGAAAATAATCTTAGCAGGAATAATTGTACTTGCCTGTGCATATGTACCTATTCACACTCACGCAGCAGAGCCTAATCAAAGCATAATAAGCGAAGAGCTTTTACAAAAGATACAGGAATTGAAGGAGAAATATCCTGATCAGCTCATTGAGCGTAAGCAGCTTCCGGATTATGAGGATTATGAGTATTATCAGATCTTCAGACGCAATCAAGAAGACGTAGATCTGATAAACCAGCTTATCAAATCAGGAGACAGACGCCTTCTTGAGAATGAGCTTATACGTATAAACAGTCAGTACAGATATTTAGGATATTCTATAGATATCAGAGAACTGGCAGATGATATGATTACAAGAAGAATACTTCTTCAGTAATACAGTCATACAAGAAGAGCCCTATCCAAAACGGATAGAGCTCTTTTTTTATTATTCAGACTAACCTGAAACTCTTCAGACTAACCTTTAAACCATTACTCACTTACCTCTTCAAGTACAATTCCGAAGGTTGAGTCCTCACCTTCAGCTGCAAATGTAGTTGTAGGAATACAGAAAT
Source organism: uncultured Lachnospiraceae bacterium (assembly GCA_902774725.1). GTDB lineage: Bacteria > Bacillota > Clostridia > Lachnospirales > Lachnospiraceae > Eubacterium_Q. The sequence continues at coordinate 1,791 of CACYJP010000144.1, read as the reverse complement.
CGCCGATTGTATAGTACTCAAGATAGCCCGGATGAACATTATATACTTTCTTTTCAATTGAACCATCTTCATATGTTACTTCAATTGTAAGCTTTGCATCACGGAGCAAATCAACGATTCTATCAAATTCACACCAATCATAATCTCCTATCTCTTCTATTTCCTCATCTGAAATAACCGATCTTCTTGTTTCCAAAGGGATATAGAATCCGAATTTTCTTCCGGCTGAATAATCACAGGAATAATCATTTCCGACAACCTCAATGGTATCAACGCTTTCAATTTCACCAAAAGGATCATAGAAGGTCCATGTTTTAGTATCTGTTACCTCGTCAAGTCCCAGCTTTTCGATCGGGCAATCACCATAAAGGAATTCATTAATATCAGCATCAGTAGCATCCTGTCTGTAAAGCTCACATTTATCAATTGATACATGAAGTCCTTTTATTCCTTCACCTTCTATGGTAAAAAGCATTCTGGTAAAGCAGAGATCACCACTTGATCCATAGGTTTTCCAAACAGGCACATTAAAGCCATAATCGATTGTTGCATCACCACCTGATGCAAATGTTTTGGTGTTCATTGATGCACATTTTACTTCAAAATTATGTTTTTCAATTGTAACAGTAGTATCATCCTCAGTAGTCTGTTCCTTTCCCGTCGTAGTTTCTGTTGTATCAGCAGTTGTCACCTCGGTAGTAACCTCTGTAGGGGTTTCAGTGGTTACATCATTTACTGCAACAATTCCATTTGAGGAATCATCGACTTTATTAGTACCTTTCCATAACCAGAGTGATACAGCAACAGCTGCAGCTGCAGCTATTCCTACTATAGCAGGGATATATTTCTTTATATTGGATTTTTTAGAATTCTTATTATTATCAGATCCTGTTATTTTGGACATGATCTTTTTAGTTTCAAACTCGCTTAATTCTTCGAAGCTGCCGTTTTCAAGCTGTTCATCAGCATCAGTCTTTATATCATTAAGCATATCGTATATATTCTTATCCATTTTTCTCCCTCCCTTCTCTGATTTTCTTTCGCCCTCGTGAAAGCCGGTTGTAGATATAATCCTTTGACTTTCCGGTTGACTCGGCCAGCTCCTCCATGCTTATCTCTTCGACATAATACTTTATAAAAAGTTCCCGATCTGCGGGCGAAAGAGAGCTTAGCAGTTTATTCATTTCCTCAGTAAACGCAGATTCTTCTTCTATTTCTTCAGCAAAATCGGTAGAGCCGTCTTCAATATTTGATAAGACCTCATCACCATTTTCCAGAAGCCCATCTAATGATACCTCATTTTTATTAGCATGCTTCCTCAGGTAATCGATTGCCCGATACCTGGAAAGCGCCACCGCCCAGTTCGGAAATGAGCTTCTCTTTTCATCAAAGCTGTCTATATGCTCCCATATCTTCATGAACACGTCATACAGGCACTCCTCCTGCTCATCAGGATAAGAGTAAAGCGTCTTTCTTATCTCTGCCTTCAGTAGGTTGCCATATCTCTTGATTACAAACTCAAGAGCATCCTCGTTATGCTTTCTTAATTCTTTAATAAAATTCTTTTCACTAATCATATTGGAACCCCTATATATTTCTCCTATGGATAGCAAATAATGCAGTGACCAATGACTATGCTATTGTAACACTACATTTGATAAATATATATAGTTTTTTAAAGAGGATTCCGGCGGGGTATCCGGTATCCTCTTTAAAATGGCCTTTGATTAGCAATTAGAATTCCTCGAGATTAGTCTCTTCGATCGGAGCCTCTTCTAAACACTCAAGAAT
>CACYJP010000143.1 GCA_902774725.1 uncultured Lachnospiraceae bacterium | reverse complement strand
TGATATCGCTAACGAAGAAAGAAGAAAACGTGTTGTTATGGTTAATCGATTAGATGCCCAGAAGAATATTAAGATGGGTATTGATGCTTTTGCTTCAATAATAAGTGCGCTTACTGATTTTATCATCAATCCTATAATTGGATGCTTTACAACCGGCGGTCTTGAAGGATGGACAGTTACCATTTGGAAGGCTGAGCTTGGTATAGGTGCATTCATTATGGCAATCATTAACTTTATCATTTTGGCATTTGTTTTGTTCCTGATGATTAAAGCTATGAATAAACTGCTCAATGCTCGTAAGAAGGATGAGCCTGAGACAGAGCCGCTTACAAAGAAGTGCCCACTTTGTTGCTCAGAGATAGATATAAAGGCAATCAAGTGTCCTTGCTGTACAGGAGATATCCCACAGTAATAACATTTAAGACCAAGAGGACGGTTTTCGAACCGTCCTTGTTTTTGTTTTACTTATATAAGGAAATCATAGTTATGAAGAAAACAGTAGTTGGAATACTTGCGCATGTTGATGCAGGGAAAACAACTCTTACAGAGAGCATATTACTTAATACCGGGATGATAAGGACTGCGGGCAGGGTTGACGACGGAAATGCATTTCTTGATACAGAGGAGCTTGAAAAGAAGCGTGGAGTGACTATCCTGTCAAAGCAGGCAATTATTGATATGTCTGCTGCTGATGAATGTAATAAATCAGCTGATGATGTCAGAATAACAATAATTGACACGCCAGGACATACGGATTTTATTGGAGAGACAGAAAGGGCTCTTTCAGTGTTGGACGTGGCAGTTCTTTTAATAAGTGGACCAGATGGTGTAACTGCGTCAACGAGAAGGCTTTATTCGATGCTGGAGACATATAAGGTTCCATTCTTTGTCTTTATCAATAAAATGGATATGTGTGACAGAGAAAGCTCAGATATAATTGAAGAGCTTTCAGAGCTTGGAGATGGCTTTGTTGATTTTTCAGGAGTTGATGGAGGGCTTATTAGATCTGAATTGGGAGAGGAAGTAGCAGCTCTTTCGGAAAGTACTATTGAAAAATATCTGGAAACGGGAGAGATATCGCGAGAAGATGTGGTTTCGCTTATCTCCCGCAGAAAGCTTCATCCATGCATGTTTGGCTCTGCACTTAAAAATAGTGGTGTACAGGAGTTTATTAAAAGCTTTACAGGGTATATGCCTGAAGTCTCTTATAGAGATGAATTTGCGGCAAGGGTTTATCGTATCAGCTATGAGGATGGTCATAAGATAAGCTTTGCTAAGCTAACGGGTGGTGAGCTCTCTGTTCGTGATTCTATAAGTGTCACTCCTCAAAGCCAAGCTGATATATCTGAAGAACATGAAGAAAAGATAAGTCAGATAAGATTATATAGTGGCGGAAGATATGAAAGTATAAATAAGGCATCTGCAGGTGATGTTGTGGCGCTGCTTGGACTGGAATCAGCGTATACGGGTATGGGACTTGGAATTGAAGCTGATGAGAAGAGAAGCCTGTGTCAGCCTGTTTTAAGATATGAGATAATTCTTCCGATTGATACCGCTCCCAGAGTTTTTATTCCGAAATTCAAAGAGCTGGTGTCTGAGAATCCGCTGCTATATCTTGAAATCTCAGAAAACGAGAAGATTACTATATCTGTCATGGGAGAATTTCAGCTGGAGATACTTCAGGCTATGATTCTTGAAAGGTGCAAAGTAAAGGTAAGCTTCGCACCGGCAGGTATTATCCTCAAGGAAACGATTGCAGCTCCTGTAATAGGATATGGTCATTTTGAACCACTCAGACATTATGCCGAGGTACAGATTCTTATGGAACCGCTCCCTCGTGGAACAGGTATTGAGGTTGCCAGTGCACTTAGTGTAAATGACCTCGGTATTAATTGGCAGAAGACGATTCTTTCTACTATAACAAATGATCTTCCGACAGGAGTGCTGACAGGTTCTATGCTTACTGATATAAGATTTACGCTTATTAACGGACGAGCCCATCTGAAGCATACTGAGAGTCAGGATTTTAGAGAGGCGGTAAGAAGAGCTATAAGACAGGGGCTTATGAAGGCTGAGACTGTTCTTCTTGAACCAGTGTTTAGTCTGTCGATGATCTTGCCGTCTGACGCAGTAGGAAGAGCTATGAATGATATAACACAGATGGGTGGTAATCTTACTATAGATGCACAAAAGCAGATAAATGGTGAGCAGATGGCTGTTCTTTCGGGAAGTGCACCTGCAAGACTGGTGTCAGATTATCAGACAAAGCTTACAGGCTTTACTTCCGGAATGGGATCGATTGATATGAGGCTTTCAGCATATCAGGAGTGCCCGGAGGATGTGGCCGAGAAGCTGATAAGTGAAGTCGGTTACGATCCGGATAATGATAAAGATAATCTATCCGGAAGTGTATTTATTGAACATGGCGCAGGCTACTATGTTCCGTGGTTTGAAAGTGAAGCACTGATGCATCTTCCAAGCAGGGAGTCGGATTTCTTTGATACCGGTGAGATGAGTTACGAGGAAAAACTGCTTGAAGAGGCTGAACGTGTACGAACTGCAGCGCAAAGAAGACAGGATGCGGAGGGAAAAAGCTTTAAAGAGAGAAATGAGGCTATAGGCACAGATGAGATAGATGAGATATTAAGAAACTCGACACATTCCAATGCTGGGAGTGATAAGCGGACTAAAAGAGTTTATCTTACAAAAAACAGAGTTGTTGCGGAAACAAGAGCATCAAGTGGTAAGAGTGCAGATGCAGCGAGTGAAGAGAAGAATAATAAATGGAATAAAAATAAGAAAATTGTCAGTAAGGATAAATATCTGCTTGTGGATGGCTACAATATAATCCATGCGTGGAAGAATCTAAAGGGGCTGCTAAATGACGAGGAATCAGGAGATAAGCAGTCTATAGACCTTGAAGCTGCTAGATATAAGCTGCTTGATATTATGTCTGAATACAGGGTTCTGAAGGGCACAGAGGTAATTGTTGTATTTGATGCCTACAACGTAAGAGGACATTTTACTGAAAAGATGGATTATCTGGGTGTACATGTAGTTTATACAAAGGAAGCAGAAACAGCCGATCAGTATATCGCCAGATTTACAATTGAAAATGCTAAGAATCTCGATATAACAGTGGCGACATCTGATGGAATGATTCAGCTTATAATAAGAGGTGAGGATACCAGGCTTATGACAGCAGGAGATCTGGAAAGAGATGTAACGTCATATAGAAATAGTGCAATTGAAAAGTATCAGAATAGCTGACTATTCTGATACTGATTCCTTAGATTCTTCTGAAGTTTTAATACTGCTTTTAAAATCGATTGAAAGTATTGATATGATAAGTGATGCTCCCATACCAATCAGTGTGAGGTTACTCATTATCTGAGCAGGAAGCTTAAGACTTATCAGCCAATCGCTGAAATAGGTTCCGATGATACCAAATAGTCCTCCGAGTGAAACAGCGAGAAGCCATACCGGTTTTCTGATACGCTTCTTCTTATAGCATAGGATAGCAATAAGAAGAGGGAAGATTACTCCCGGGGTATATATTGAATAAGCTCCTGTAAGGAGAGTCATTATATCTCCGTTACCTAAAATAGCAAGTCCGGCTGCTAAAACTCCTATAACTGCTACTGTGATACGTACAGCTGTTACGCTTTCCTTCTTTGCTATATCCTTTGCAAAAATTGTAGAGGCATTGATAAGGCATGTATCAGTAGATGAAAGTATTGCTGACAAGAGTCCGAAAATAAGTGGTATACTGATAGCCTTAGGTATAATACCTACTATATACATAAGCGTTTTTGATTCACCTAGCTCTTCGGGTGTGATATTCATTTTAGCCCACATACCGATAAGAGTTATCATAATTGAAAATATGAAGAGGCAGATTCCGGCAATCAGGGCTGCTTTTTTTGCTGCCTTTTTGTCCTTTGATATGAAATTCCTTGAGATGATATCAGGGCCGAGGAAATATACTCCACCTATAACAAAGAACTGATTGATAAGGTTTGATGGCCTATAGCTTTGATTCAGAAGCTCTATATTTTGTGCGACGCCTGAAGTGTCGCCACCTTTGATAAGGTAGAGATACCCACAGCAAAGTGCTATGCCGGCTATAATAATTACAAGCTGTACCTTATCTGTTTTAACTACTGATGTCTGACCACCCAAAAGAGTATATAAGATAATAACAATGGACATAATTATGAAAAGTATTTTATCATTTCGGCCGATGGCAAAGGATACGAGAGAATTCATTGCAACCAGCTGACCGGCTATTACACCTATCCATGAAATGACGATAATAAGTGATATAAGAACCTCAGCAGCTCTGCATACTGTTATACCTGCCAGATCAGGAAGAGTAGCAGCCTCGGTCGTTCTGACCTTTTCTGAGATAAGAATGGACTGTAGTATAAGTCCGATTGCTCCGAATGCCAGCCACCATATTCCGGGAAAGCCTATGGAATAAACGGTGTCTGTTATTCCGATCGTTGTAGATGCACCTATTACGGTAGCAAGAAGTGTCATAGTAACCGCAAATGTACTTTGCCTGCGGCCGGCAACTGCATAGTCTGTAAAGCTTTTAACGGAACGTGTGTCAATGATGCTTATGGCGATAAAAATAAAAAGATAAATAACTAGTGCAACAAGAAAGATAGTATTCATTTTATTTATACTCCAAATCCTAAAAGTATTCTGGCGATTATATCGTTAGCAGAAATATCTATAAATTTTAATCCGATTCCTATTATATAGGCGCTTTTTTCATCTGTTCCAAGATCAGCAAAATATTCTGACTTGATTCCACCTATCGGCTTTTTTCCGATGGAGATAAGTGTATGGGAATCATTAAGAGTTACTTTTTTGCCGGTTGCTTCTTCAAGTGCTTTTTTTACTGTTTCTCCAATAAATCTAGAAGTCAGCTCCTCTTTAACGTAACGTTTATCATCAAGAGCAATGCTCATAAAGATGCCTTCGCCGAGAGGGATTTTCTTATGTGATTTATCCTCAACAGGAATAGTCAGATTTTTGGCGATGATTATTCGTTTGTTAAGG
>CACYJP010000142.1 GCA_902774725.1 uncultured Lachnospiraceae bacterium | reverse complement strand
AAATTCTTTTGCTGCCGGCGGATCGTGGAAGTCTGACTCTTCAGGCTGGTGGTATGAGTATTCAGATGGAAGCTATGCTATGGGCTGGACAGAGATAGACGGATATTGGTATTACTTCCTTGGAAATGGATATATGGACTATTCAGAATATAGAGATGGTTGCTGGCTGAATGCGGACGGAACATGGAATACAGCTTATTCCGGCGGCTATTGGGCTAGCGACTCCACCGGATGGTGGTATACAGATGCGTCAGGCTGGTATCCGGTAAATACATGGCTCTGGATAGATGGAAGCTGTTATTTCTTTAAAGTCAGTGGATATATGGCTGTTAATGAATTAGTAGACGGATACTATGTGGATGCTTCTGGAAAAATGACTTCATCTTCCGGTTCAACTTCTAACGGAGCTCACACTCATACATGGGTCTGCACAAAAGAAGCTTGGGACGAACAAGTTCTTGTGAAAGATGCTTGGGACGAACAAGTTCCTGAGTATAAATCTGTAAAACATCTTTTTTGTTGTGACTGCAACTATGATTATGGACCTGTAGGTACGAACCACGGATACTGTCCTGGATGTGGTGGCTTAGACTGTTATCTTGAATATGTAAATGAACTTGTAGGGTACACAACAATTCATCATGATGCAGAATATAAGACTGTTCACCACGATGCAGAATACACCTGCTCCACTTGTGGAGCTAAGTGGTAACATGGACTGAACCCCTTGTCCATGTGAACCCCTTGCCGAACTGAACCCTTTTGGGCGATATAATAGTTTAAGGCTTTGATATTCACTTCAGATCGCCGTGCCTGTTGATGAAAAAAATTAAAATAATAAAAAAAGTAGGAGTCGCCTCATTATCATGAGGCGGCTCCTATTCTGTAATCAACAGGACTTTTATAACCAAGTTCTTTTTTGATTCGATTATTGTTATAAAAGTTTATATACTTATGTATTTCTTTCTTCAGTTCAGATACTGTACTCCAAGTTTTTGGATATACCATCTCAGCTTTAATCTGAGCGAAGAAGCTTTCTGCTACTGCATTGTCGTAGCAGCTTCCGGTTTCAGACATGCTTCGGCGATATCCGTATCGCTTTAGTAGACCAATATAGGAATCTGTACAATAGAACCATCCTCTATCAGAGTGCAGGATGGGATGTACATCATCGTGCTTCATATGAGCATAATTGATAGCCTGTAATGCTCCGGCAAGAGTAGGCTTATCGGACAGGCTGTAACCGACCACTTCTGAATTGAAGAGGTCGATTACAATGGCCAGATATACTTCTTTTTCATCAAAAGATATCTTGGTCATGTCTGTAGCCCATTTTACGCCAAAATAATCAGCAGAAAAATCTCTTTTTAGGAGGTCGTTGCCTTTCTTACCGAAAGACTCGGCATAAGTGTTGAATCGTGAGAGCACAACACTTTTGCTTTTATTTCTGCATTTGCAAAGTAGACCTTCCTCCTTCATCAGCCTACGTACGAGTTTGTGATTAACGTGATACCCCTTCTCGTTTAGAGCAGCGGTCATACGACGGTAACCATAAACACCATAGCACATAGACTGAATGGAGGATATCTGGTTCCTTAGAGTTTCGTAGTTGTTTTTGGCGTAGCCTTTTGTCTGTTTCATGATTTTTCTCCTTTCATTATGTTATTCTCTTCGTTATTAAATGAATTTAGATTCTCAAGCACCTCGTCTATATCGGCCTTTGCGGCGATTCGAGGACCATCCTTACATCCTCTTTCGAAAACATAGCACTCATTAAGCCCCATGTTGAGAACAGTAAATGGACGTTTGTCGATTTTCTGTGCGATATAGGTACTTGTTTCAACATCGTGGCCGCCTAGATATACCAGATGGTCGCATGAGTTGATGATAGTCTGTGCGGCTGAATGACCATACATGGATTCAAGCTGAGATAGACTTTGCAGGATAACACCAACACTGATACCTCTTGACCTTATTACGGTAATGGCTTTATCGAAATCTTCGATAACTCCACTTGCGGCAAAGTCGTCAAAAACGAGCTTGACGCTTACCGGAAGCTTTGAATCAGGCTGCTTATCAGCTGTGTTAATCAGCTCCTGAATTGCCTGTGAGTAGAATAGGTTCATTACCATATCCTGTGAACGGTCGGAATCAGATGCGTTTATAAATAGTGCGGTTTTTCGCTTGCCGAGTTCGGCAATTTTAAATGTCGACTTTGCACAGAGTACTCGAGAAATCGCACTTCCCGAGAACATATTTAGAGCTTGAGCGACAAATTGCTTTACGCATGAAAAAGTTCTATCTGCTGAGTAAAGGTCTTGGAACATAGAATACTTTTTGCACGCATAGCTATAAGGGTCGCGAATCTTAAGCTCGCTAAAAAGCTTGTTAAATGTGTCTTTGTTCCAGGCTTCAAACAGCTTAACGACAGTGCCGAAGTGATGTTCGTATGCTGGCGTAGCTTCAAGCGTGAATGCAATAAGACATTCAACAACTATTCTGGCAGTGTCGGTCCAGAAGGGCTCATTATCTCCGGGGGTGGTTGGGCATATAAGCCCCGCCACCTTACGGATATCTGATTCACTATATCTTCTGGTTGCTCTATCATAGTGTATATAATCCATGGGATTATAAATGATAGAATCCTTAGAACAGGATAATAAGTCCAGATTCAGAACTTTAAAACCACGACTCATTAGACTGTCCTTGAATTTGTTGTAGAGGTTGCCTTTTGTGTCTGAAACAACAATACTCTCATCTGTCATCGCAATCAGAGGGCTGACATAGCCACGTGTCTTGCCTGAACCGGGGGTTCCGACAATACAGTCGTTGTTGTTCAGAAGGGTCTTCTGAGTATCATTAGAGACTAGAACGTCTTTTGCGAGGAGACGATAACCTCTTGGATAAATAATATTATTATTCATAATCGTTTTCTCCTTTACTTGTTGATATTTCGCTTGCGAATCCCATCTTCAACGCTTCCTCTGAAGTTAGATAGGTATCCTTGGCGGTAAGTTTATAAACTGTCTTAATATTGTTGCCACTTCTCTCGGAAATGATTTCAGCCAGTCTGGTTCTTACATTCATTAAGTCTTCCAGCCTGTCCTTTACATCCATCACCTTCGTGACAGAATCTCCAAAATATGTAGAAGGGTCATGATACATAAGCTTCGAATCCGGAAGCATAATTCTTTTTGAGCCTGCCAGAAATAACACGGCTGCCATAGATGCTGCCTGACCGATGCAAAATGTTGTGACTTTAGATTTACAGTTCATAATGGCATCATATAAGCAGAGTCCGTTCAGAACACATCCACCGGGGGAATCAATATAAATAGTGATTTCCTTATCGGTGTCAAAGCTGTCTAAATACATAAGCTGTCTGATCAGCTCTGTGCATACAGAGCTGGTCACCTCATCTGTAAGGAACAGCTTTCTTTGGTTGAAGAGGAAATCATTCACTGTATAGTACTGATTTCCGGTGTTTGTCTCTTTGATAATCATTGGATTATGCATTTTTATCATCTCCTTTCGAGAATATGCTGTAAAGTAAGGCTTTGGTTGCCTTAGCTTCTTCATATGTCATTGAGTTACTTTTGTCATCACAGATAAATGCAATAACATCGCCAAACCATATTTCTTCCTCAGGAAGCCCTAGCTTGGTCTTGAAGGAATCGACTATAATCCTATAGTCCTCGTCCATACCTTCATAAGGACGATACTTCTTTAAGGCAGCGTAGATACTGCTTATACGAGTAACCTTAAGAATCTTTAGCTCGGACGACTTAAGTCCGTAAAGTGACTGCTTAGAAGTAAGCAAATTATCAATATTAAGTTTTTTTACATTAGATTTAAAAAGATTTTTATTCATGATTTTTCTCCTTTTTTAAAATATTCTTGATTTTTTTAGTTGAAGAAAGCACTTTACTATATGATGCTTCCATGAATATGGGTTCTTGTTTAGGCCACGCTTCATGTAATCCAGATACGAATCGTCGTAGAAGGGATGTCCCTTTGTAAACAGACAGTGGCCCAGCTTCATATCTGATACCTTGTCGAGAATGATGATTATCGCTTCAGAAGACATTTGAAACTCATCCTCAGATGCTCTCTTTAAAATGTCATCAATTCTCTGCTTGTTAGAGATAAACTTATTCATAGCATATTCCTCCTTTCTTTTATTTTTTAGAAGTTAGGAAACTCATAACTTTATTACCCGGTTGGACATAATCGGGATTATGTCCGAATCCCGTAGAGTAAACCAAGCCAATTCCTTGTAGAGAGTGTAGAAAGAGTAGACCAAGCAAATCCCTTAATATAGAAAAAATGTTAACTTAAGTCATCGTAAATAGCAGATATTGTCTTCTTTAGAAGGATTTTTCGAGACAATAGATATATGACTTAACATAGAGAAATCAAAAATGAGGTAAATAAAAGAAATTTTTAATATAGTTTGAAAAAAACTCACTTAAGTAATAGAATATAATTATGGATAAGTTGATTATTGAAGATATGGAAAATAATATACGAGAAATATTCTTTCCTAAAGCCGAAAAGTTTTGTTTTAAACCCGGTCAGGAGTCTGCGATTCGAACCATACTTGGTGGCTCGGATCTTTTTGTGCAGCTTCCTACTGCAGGCGGAAAAACCCTCTGTTATATGTATCCGGCTGTTATGCTGCCCGGAATAACAATTGTAATAACTCCACTGGTGCGACTTATGTATGATCAAGTGGAATATTTTAATCGAACTATGAAAAAAGCTCCGGAACCATACCGAAACTTTAAAGCAATTGTTATGAGACACGAGGATGAGTATTCGGTGAGAAGTAAGAAGAAGTCAGTTCTTTCAGACATAAATGTCAAGATGATATACATGTCTCCGGAAAAGATAAATTCGCCCGGTTTTTTACATTTTATCGGAGAGGTTACCAAAACCAGAAATATAAGTATGGTGGTATGCGATGAAGCCCATTGTATAAGCCTTTGGGGATGGGACTTCAGAAAATCATACTTCCGAATACCTCACCTGGTTGATTTTTTAAAAACACAACAGAAGGTGCGTCCTATAGTTGCAGCGTTTACTGCAACAGCTACTGAGGCGGTCAAAACTGATGTGATTAGTAACTTGAAATTAAATATAGTTAATAAAGATGATGAGGTGGATATACAAAAAGACAACCTGGTCGTGGATATAATCGAGACAACGGATGAGGAACGTGTAGACAGCGTAATAGAGTATATAACCGGGAATCTTGTTAGAAATAGCCTGATAAAAAATCAGACACGTCTCCCTAGAAGAGATTATATGATTGCTATTTGTCATGGAGGAATGAGTGAAGATAAAAAAAGAGAGAATATAGAAATATTTAGGCAACAAAACAAGACTAAAGCCGATAATGGCAGATACGGGGCTAATATTCTTGTGGCAACAAAAATAGTGGGCATGGGAATGGATATTGATAATGTTGATCTCGTTATTCATTATGATATCCCCGATACTATCGAAGATTATTATCAGGAAATAGGTCGTGCAGGTCGTAGGGAGGGGGTAATAGCACATGCTAAGCTTTTCTATACAGAAGAGGATATAAAGAACAAGCTTGCTATAATGGCAGCAACGCTTGATAAAATCCCCAAAAAAGATCCAACACTTGAAGTATATAAAAGAATAATTTCCCAGTACCGTCTGGTCAAGCTTATAGAGATGATCCGAGGAGCCAGAGGTAAGGAGGATATAAATAATTACATTTACGATCAACTAAAGGCATATTTTTCTATGTCGGTTAGCGCTGATAAGCAGCTTTTTCAAATATACCGGGCATATAGAGAAGTTACTTCGGAAAAAAGAATATCTACATACCTGAGGGGTAAGTGGAAAAAGAAAACTCTAGAAGATATTGTTCTGGAAGTTCGAAAACTATATCCGAAGGAAATAGCTTCAAAGGAATACCTGGGAAGTTTTATAAGTATGAATGTATCTAAGGTGGCCGGACTTATAAGAAAGGGAGAATATGAATCAGGAAAGGAACAAATTGTACCTATTTCAAACCACTATGGTTCTGATATTATAATTGGGCCGAAGAAAAGTGGAGCTTATGATTTTATAAATACTGATAAGTATACTGAAGTAATATATAGCTCTGGTGATCCGATGGAATTTTCGGAAAATCTCAGAGAAAACATAAATGAAAACAGGGATAAAGCACTGATTAAATGCGGTTCATTGGAAGAATCGGATGCTTTGTTCTATGAACTAAAAAAGCGATATCACGTTTCGATGGCCTATTCTCGGGATATTGTTTTATATTCGGGAATCAAAAGGCATATAGATAGGAACGTTAAGGGAAAAATTTTCTTAGATTGTCCTGAAGATTTAGATGACGAAAAGACTTTTGAAACGCTAAAGAATAGGATAATACGTCATCTGAACAAACCTATATATATCAGGTGCAAGGGGATGTCACAAGTGTTTAAAACTTACGATACTCTAAATGAAAGTCTGGAGCTGAAAGATATAAACTTGCGAATAAAGCTTAAGGTTCGCCGTGTCGGAAGCACATCCTTTATAGTGACCAATGCACCTGATCAGGACAATATCAACTTTTTTGATATGATGGTATCGGATGCAATTTATACAGTTGCAGAGTTTGAGAAACCGGGAGAAGAAATAACTATAAATGATATACTTAGATGTATTTCAGGTGATCCGTCATATAGAGCGTATGTAAGAAATGACGAATTGCAGTCTAAAAACAAGAACACTTCTGATGATAAAAATGTATGGCGGCAGGTTATAAATAGTGTAGAAAAGCTGAAAAAAACAACTATTAAAATTGAAAATACTGATAATAGCATGTCGAATGGGCTTAGTAAAAAGAAGGTGTGGTCAGGTGCTTTGCTAAAGGTTGATACAATAAGTGAAGAAGGCTGTTTGCCTAGATATAGGTATTTGGATAAGTCGCCGTTATATGAGTATGCAGAGGCATCACATGGGCAGTTCTATACTATTAATCATGAGATGCTTCACCCAACTTCAGCAGGTAAGAAGAACAGAGTTCCGAATTCTCTTATGAATCTGAAGCTAAAATATTATCTCGCATATAGATTGCTGCTTGCAAATCCTAAGTTTTGTAGAAATTCGTCAGATTATTTTACGAGAAACCGAGGTAATATCCTGAACGTTTCAGGTGATAGAGAGACTTCCTTGTTTAATATACTTGGTATAGATGGATATGAGGATAAGAAGAAAAGACAGGTTGTGTATGATAGGATATCAAAGATACTGGATATTTATAAAATATATTATGAATACTTGAAAATATATAACAAGAATTCATTATATTTTTATCATAAGAAAGAAGTGGATGATAATGGAAAACCATATTTCAGGCTTATGTTCCATCCGAGGAAACCGAAAATGATAGTCGGAGGAAAGGCTGAAGGGGAAACAGAAAAGGAAAAAGCAATGGAAAAAGAAACGGAAAAGAAAGCGGAAGAGTAAAAAAGAAGGCAGGTGAGATTCAAACTCATCTGCCTTTATATCAATATCCCCAAGGGGTTCAGTTCGGTAAGGGGTTCACATGGGCAAGGGGTTCACTCCATGTTACCACTTAGCTCCACAAGTGGAGCAGGTGTACTCAGCGTCGTGATGAACAGTCTTATACTCAGCATCGTGGTGAATTGTGGTATAACCTACGAGTTCATTGACATATGTATGAGTGCAATCTAATGCTCCACAACCAGGACAATAGCCATTCTGTGCTTGACCTGTAGGTCCTCTATCATATCCACAATACATACATACTACATGCTGCACATTTTTATACTCAGGAACTTGTTCATCCCAAGCGTCTTTTACAAGAACTTGTTCGTCCCAAGCTTCTTTGGTACAAACCCATGTATGAGTGTGAGCTCCGTTAGAAGTTGAACCGGAAGATGAAGTCATTTTTCCGGAGGCATCTACATAGTATCCGTCTACTAATTCATTAACAGCCATGTATCCACTGGCTTTAAAGAAATAACAGCTTCCATCTATCCAGAGCCATGTATTTACCGGATACCAGCCTGATGCATCTGTATA
>CACYJP010000141.1 GCA_902774725.1 uncultured Lachnospiraceae bacterium | reverse complement strand
GCGGGACCATCCTATACCACCGGAGTTTTTCACACTGCACCATGCGATGCTGTGCGCTTATGCGGTATTATCAGTCGTTTCCAACTGCTATCCCCCAGTATAGGGCAGGTTTCCCACGCGTTACTCACCCGTCCGCCACTAAGTGATTCAAATGAGTCAATCAGGTGCAAGCACCGTCAATCCTCGGGAGAACCACCCCGTTCGACTTGCATGTGTTAAGCACGCCGCCAGCGTTTATCCTGAGCCAGGATCAAACTCTCAAAAAAAGTTTTGTTTCTTTAAGAAACGATCCTTTGCAATAGTTTAAACGTTAACGTTTACCATTCCAAAACTTACTGTTAGGTTTTGATTCGTTCAGTTCCATTTGTGACGAAGTCACAAACACAAAATGCGAAGCATTTTCAAGGCTGCGTAGCAGACTTGCTTGATTACTCTGTAATCAAGGTGCCAACTCTTTTATTCCTCATTTTGGGGAACAAAAAACTATCGCGTTGCTAGTAGGTTTTCTGTGTCTCTCTCAGCGACAGCTTGTATATAATACAACTTCAAAAACTTAAAGTCAACACCAAATTTTCATTTTTTTTAATAAAATCAGAAATTTGTCATTATTCACAAATGAACGTCATTTTTTCTTGTATTTTTTAATAATTTTATGTGGGTATCAAAAATTCATTTTGACACCCACATCTGGTTTATTTCATATTCCTTTTTCCAACTATTGTTCCGCCTATTCCAATTACTGAAACAATCATTATAATTACCCCGGCAACCGGACTTGTTTCATCTCCTGTATTTACAGCTGTTCCTTTATCCGGAGCTACAGGTGTTTTTCCTCCCTGAGCCGGTGCCGGATCAGGTGTTGGAGTTGGTGAAGGTGTTGGTGTCGGTGTTGGCGTATCCTCTTTTTCAAAGGTTATCTCTATCTCATGATCCTTTTTGAGAGACTCAAATGTGTAATAACCGGCACTTACTGCTTTTGCCAGTTCATCTGCACTAAGCTCTTCTCCGTCTATCTTTATAGAAGAAACCTTATAACCGCTTTCTACATTTATCTTGAAGGTCTCTTTGCCACCCACATAACTCTTTACAGTTCCTTCTCTATCAAAGGAGCCACCATCTCCTGACTTAGAAAGAATTCTGACAACATCACCCGGTTGAGGAATAGTTTCAACATCCGTACCTATGAATACATGATTTCCTTCTTCATAATTTGTCACACCAAGCGCATAATATCTGTCGCGATAAGCAGTCGCTGCTATACTGTAAATAGGTGACATACTAACAAGCTTATCAGTTGGATCAAAATGTGTAGCACCATATGCACCGGTAAATGTATCTGCTACGATCTTTTTCTCGCTGTTCACAGATGACCAGCCGCCGACCATAATTCCGGACTTAGTCGGAACAGCCGAAATCTTGAGTCCATTTTCATCGGTCATATTATCTATTATTGGGGTGCTGCCATCTCCTAAAACCTTTAATTCTACTTCTTCTTCGGAAGGAGTTACTTTAAGAACCGTATTAGAGTTATAAAATGTAGCTATTCCACCATATACATAAAAGTCGCCGTTTTCATCATATACTAAAGCCGTGCTTCCAGGTAAATCTCCGGGAAACTCGTCGCCTGTGTTGGTTATATCCTTAAAAGACATCGTTTCCTCATCGAGCTTCAAGACTGTTATTACAGGCACATTTTCACTCAAATGCTTACATTTATCTCCACCAAAAGCATAAACACCCTTACCACTGTTCACGATAGATATCTTATTCACTCCACGCTCAGCATCAGCCAATGTGTAGGATACTTCTTTTGTTTCCGGATCAAATACGGCAGTATAGGTTTTATTCCCCATAACATCACATTCAAGATAAAGAAGCTTTCCCTTCCATGTACACGCCCCTTCCGACGCACTATGTCCACCGTGATATACCATCTCCCACTTGGATGAGTCTATATCATATCTGTAGATTGCAGTTTTCAGATCTCTCGTAGCTATGATGGCATACAGATCTCCATCCAAGCCTACAAGAGATTTTATCTCGTTATTATAAAATGTATCATCAAACTCTGTGGATGTTACTGCGTATTCTCCCGGACTACCGGATAGACTTCTTCCCGGAAGAGGAAGTCTGTCATATAGAAACTGTGGTGTACCTATTCTGTCATATCTATGTCCTTTTCTACCGGCAGCACTTACTATCTCAACCTTATGTTCATCATCCTTAAAGTCTGACGGAAGCGTAAGCGTAACTGAAGTATCACTCCAGGAATCAGCAGGATAATCTACTCCATCTATATTTACCTTTCCCTCTGCATCACCAAAGAAGAATCCACCTATCTCAAGCTTACTTCCATTTAGAGAAACACTGTTTAATACAGGCTTTGTATCACCTGCAAAAATCTTGTCCTGTTTTAACAGTCCTCCGGATACACACATATCCTTAAGTTCAGGAAGCTCCTCAACGCTTCCCTTTACTCTTGCCGCTATTTTATCTGCACTTTCATCAGGATATTTCGCTATGGTATTAATTACTACTCCGGAAACATTCGGAGTTGCCATGGATGTTCCGGAACTATATTTGTAAGGCGCGACATGGCTGACCGCATATATCTTCTTTATATATATATAATCCGGATACGACGCCATATTATAATTAAACTGGAGTATGAACTGGGCATTCTTCTTATCTAAATATTTAGGATAAAGAGCGCCGCTAACTCCCGATTCTCCAACCTTAAGCTTGACTGCTTCACCCGAATCCACTTTACCATCGCTTTCATCTTCAGGCAGCTCATAATAGTCTGTACAGGCACATTCAACTGAATACATGCCATCCTTTACTGAATAATACTCGACAACTATCGCTAAGCTCTCACTCAGATCACCAACCGCGTCTGACATCAGGCAGACCATTCCAGCACTGTTATTCGGATCAACGCGGAGAACCTCTCCTACACCGGGGATATTTTCTTTACTTAAATTACAACTATATTTTTCTGAATAGCTATGAAAACCAAAAACTGTATTATCTCTGTTATCCGTTATAACTGTTCCCGGATCTGTATAATCAGCCAGATATTTCTTTCCATCATGTTCATATGGTTCATCATAAAGATTCACTTCACCCTGACTTATTATTGCAGTTGCATATATATTTTCTCCGGGTGCAAATACATCAACAGTTCTTCTTCCGTAATTACTGAACGAAGCAGCTTCTAACCAATTATTAGTTGCCCCGACAACAATCGCATAAGGATTATCATGGAAGTTTGACTGCATTATATCTTTACCATCCAGGTCTAAGGTCCTGTTTCCTGCTGCAAATGCGCTGACGATTCCAAGCTCTCCGGCTTCTCTCACAAGAATATCCATAGTATGTCCAAATACATCGTCATGCCAGGAATTATTTATTACTCGAACATTTACTCCGGCTTTTCTTGCAGCGATAACATATTCATAGCCTTTAATAGTTTCTTCAAGCGTATTCTGACCATGGTCATTATGAATCTTAACAGTCATTATTTTTGCGCCACAGGTTATACCACTTACACCTATTCCATTCCACTCCGCTGCAATTATCCCCGATACATGTGTTCCATGACCCCAGTCATCCATAGTTTCGGTTGAATCGTAGAGATTACCCTTGGTATCATTATGCGCAGTACATATTCCGTATTTTCCTCCGCCAAGGGCTACAAGTTCCGGATAGTTAAGTCCTTCATCCCACATAACATTTTTAAGATCTACGTTATTATAGTCAACACCCGAATCACAGACCGCAACCACGTAGCCGCTTGTATCAACTATAGGTGTAGGCTTCGACGATGCATCATATGTATTCCAGTTATCTACAGCCATTCCGCAATTACTATCAGCCGAGTACTGTTTGTAAGTATAGTCTGCTGAAGCAGCTGTCTCAGATACGGTATTCGGCTCGGCATATATAACATCATCTCTTTTTTCAAGCTCAGCTATCAGCTCTTCTGTAGAAAGGCTGTCAGACTCAACAAGTGTTATGACACCTCTCTCAGACTCACCTACTGCTGCTTCAACTGATTCATCAGACACATCAAGAAGAGCCTCAGCCTCATCAACTGCTTTTATCTGATCTTCCTTCTTCTCGCCAAAAGCGTTCTGTTCTTTTTCAGATAAAGCTCTGCTCTTTTCGGATTTAAAACAGACGATCGCCTGCCCGGGTACAGCATTTGTTATCTCTGCATCCCCTTCAGTCGCAAATGTACTGAATGAACCCAAAAGCGAAAACAGCATTGCGCCGGCCGTTAACCTCGCCAATATTTTACTTTTATTTTTTTCTTTATTCTTTACTCTCATCTTTATATGCCCTCATTTATAATACAAATTATTTCAACCTATTCCATATATCCACCAGAATTAAACCAATATTTAACTCCATCTATCCAAAGATACTTCGAGTACGGATAATATCCGGTCACATCTTCGTACCACCATCCGATGGAATTCCTGCACCAGTGACCGCCATAATACTTCTCGTCCCAGGCTCCATCATCACCAAGCCAGTAGCCCTCACGGTACTCAGAATAGTCCATATATCCATCCTCTGTAAAGAAGTACCATTTTCCGTTTATTTTCTGCCACTGATTTTTAGGATACCAGCCATCGGTGTCTTCAAACCACCAGCCTGTACTGTTTAGCTTCCACTTTCCGATTGGTTTATATGTCAGATTGCCATTTTTATCGAGCCATCTTCCATCTATCCACTCGTTAGCAGCCTTAGTTCCATCATCCTTTATATAATGTGTACCTGTATCATCTGTTATCCAGCCTGTTTTTCCCTGGTCACCCTTCTTACCCGGATCATCCTTTTTACCATCAGGATCATCAGGTGTAACCGGATCGTCAGGAGCGTCAGGATCATCCGGTTTTTCAGATACTATAACCTTGCAGGTTGCTTCAAGCTCTGTCATCCAATCTATATAACTAAGCGTGGTTTCACCCGGGCTTATTCCTGTTACAACACCACAGCTATCCACAGTTGCTATGTCTGAATCTGCTATAGAATAATTGGTACCCATCATAGCCTTTACAGGGCTGTACATAGGCCTATGCTGCTTATGCTCACCTACATACAGTTCAAGATCACTTTCAAATTTTAATTCTTCTATATTATAATTATTCCTATCATCAGTAACATGGAGATTAAAGGAATAACTTTCTCCTGAAGTAGTTGTAGCCGAGATAACAGTATCTCCTACAGAATACTTACATGGCGAAGTGTGCACCTGCGCCATTTCCTCGTAGATCACTCCGTCAACTGTATACTCCACAACAGGCGCATAAGTTTTTGTCCTATGTCCGTCGTCATCTTCACTGATATGTTCATCAAGCTCGATAACCGTAGCTTTCGCTTCTCCCGTACAGAGTTCGGTTCTCTCCTTAAACTTATTCAGCATGATCACTCCGACGATGCAAAGCACAAGACCTACCAGCGCAAAGACAAAACCTATGATCAGAAAGGCTCTCTTTGTGGTCCTGTCGACCTGCCCGCCTCCGGAATTATAACCGTTATTATAGTTATTATAGATATAATTATAATTTCCGTCCCATTCGTTCACGGTAGTCTCCTTACTTATCTGCCTCACAATAAGTACATCTGTAAAGTCTCTTTTCAGGATCGGTCAGTTTGAAAATGGGATCGATGCCCGGCTCGATTGCTGTGATACAACGAGGGTTCT
>CACYJP010000140.1 GCA_902774725.1 uncultured Lachnospiraceae bacterium | reverse complement strand
TATGGTATGAAAAATACTTACACAATTATCAAAAGGCTCTAGACATATTATGCAAGAATCACTTATTATTTTACGATCATATTTAGCCTTTTTAAGAAACTCATGCGTTTCTCCTTGTTAGTAAGATTTACTGGCCGTTTAACATATCTGCCTTTATTGCTTCTAATTTCTTTTCAGAATCAGCCATGTCTGATCCTTTAACACCGTAATAGAATTTAATCTTCGGTTCTGTTCCGGAAGGACGAACACAGCACCATGCATTGTCCTCAAGCTCGTAGTAAAGAACATTTGATGATGGAAGACCTGTAGATGAAACATCACCGGTTACAAGATCTACTCTTTCATCCTTCTTGTAGTCACGTGCAGCAAGAACCTTGAGTCCACCAAGCTCCTTTGGAGGATTTGAGCGGAAGTTCTCCATCTTCTTCTGTATCTCAGCCGCTCCATCAACACCCTTAAGCTCAAGTGTTGCAAGTCCCTCTTTATAATATCCATACTTTTCATACAGATCCTGCATTGCATCGCAAAGTGTCTTACCCTGCTTCTTATAGAAAGCAGCAACCTCACAAAGCATCATAACTGCTACGATTGAATCCTTATCTCTTGCGTATGTTCCGGCGAGACATCCATAAGACTCCTCAAGACCAAACACATAATTGTTACAGCCTGTCTGCTCAAATATCTTGATCTGCTCACCGATATACTTAAAGCCTGTGAGCACCTCGATACAACGTGCGTTATAAGCAGCTGCTATTGCCTTTGCAAGATCTGTTGTAACGATTGTTGTAACAAGTGCAGGATTCTCAGGCATCGTTCCTGTTTTCTGCTTCTCACTGAAGATATATTCTGCAATAAGCATTCCGGACATATTTCCGGTAAAGCTCATATATTCTCCTGTCTTTGTATCCTTGGCATATACTCCGAGTCTATCGGCATCAGGATCAGTTGCAAGAACGATATCCGCATCAACATCCTTTGCAAGCTTAAGTGCAAGCTCCCAAGCCTTTGGATCCTCCGGATTAGGATAGGAAACTGTAGGGAATGATCCATCAGGAATCTTCTGCTGTGGCTCTACATAAACCTGTGTGAAACCAAGATCCTTAAGAACTCTGCGGACAGATACATTTCCGGTTCCATGAAGCGGAGTATAAACGATCTTGATATCCTTAGCCATCTCAGGAATGATCTCAGGATGAATACTCTGTGCCTTAACCTGAGCGATGTACTTGTCATCAAAATCTGTACCAATGATGTTGAAAAGTCCGAGTGCTCTCGCATCATCCTCATCCATTGTTTTAACATCTGCAAAGTCTGTAACCTTGGCAACCTCTGCCATTATTCCTGTATCATGAGGAGGTGTAACCTGCGCTCCATCCTCCCAATAAACCTTATAACCGTTATACTCTCTTGGATTATGGCTGGCGGTAACTACGATACCTGCTATACATCCAAACTCTCTTACTGCAAATGAAAGCTCCGGTGTAGGTCTGAGCGACTCAAAAAGATAAGTCTTGATACCATTTGCATTAAGACATCTTGCAGCTTCACGGGCGAACTCCGGAGACATGATACGTGAATCATGTGCAATAGCAACGCCCTTCTCCTGGCCATTATGTGCAACTATATAGTTTGCGAGGCCCTGTGTAGCCTGACGAACAGTATATATATTCATACGATTTGTTCCGGCTCCTCTGACACCTCTGAGTCCTCCGGTTCCAAATTCAAGACTTCTATAGAATCTGTCTTCTATCTCTTTCTCATCATCCTTTATAGAACCTAACTCAGCTCTTGTCTCTTCATCAAAATACGGATCATCCAGCCATTTTTTATATTCTTCCATAAAATTACTCATTTAAGTTCGTCCTCCCTTAATTATGTCATTAGTAATACCATTCATACTTATGTAGCATTATAACATTTATTTACCCTTTATGGCTATAAAAATATAGTGATATTAATAGTGATTTTTGTTATTATATATGTATCTTTTTCAAGAAGGTGTTCTATATGAAAAAAAAGGCCGGAAATGATTTTAACAAAGCACTTACAGCTCCTGATGAAATAATTGAACTAAGAAATCAGGCAATTAATTCAATATATCGACAGACTTATCATGTACAGCCTGTAACCGGACTGCTAAATGATCCAAATGGTTTTATTTATCACGAAGGTTTATGGCATCTTTTTTATCAGTGGTGTCCATGGGGTGCATTTCATGGACTTAAGCACTGGTACCATGTAACCTCAGAAGATCTTATATCCTGGAAAAATCACGGTGTAGCTTTATGCCCTGATTCCTATTTTGATGAGAAGGGAATTTTCAGCGGGACTGCATATAGCTACGACGGAAGCATATTCCTGTATTATTCGGGAATGAGGTCCGAAAAGGATAATGAACTGCACGCTAATACCTGCATTGCAAAATTACAGGAAGATGATACAGTAAGGAAGTATTCTGCTCCTTTATTTAAATCCTCTGATGAGTATACTCACAATCAGCGGGATCCGAAAATAGTATATGATGAAGAAAATGATAAATACTATATTCTTATCGGTGCCGAAACAAAGGACCACAAGGGTTGTATACTGGTTTATGAATCTGACAACCCAAAGCGGAACTGGTTCTTAAGAGGAAGACTCAATGTACCGGGCTTCGAAGACTTCGGATCTATGTGGGAATGTCCATCTCTTGAGCATCTCGGCGGCCATGATATACTCATATTCTGTCCGCAGCAGCTCAGCCTTGAGGGACACGGAACCGGAACTAACCACAATGGTTATATAATCGGTTCAATGGATTTTAACAATCTTACATTTACACCTGATGGAGCCTTCCATCTCCTTGACTTTGGATTTGATTCATATGCTGCACAATGCGCCGCAAATACGTCTGATGCAAACAAAAAAACTCTGATAGCATGGATGGGCCTTCCTGATTCCAGCTATCCAACCGATAGGGAACAGTGGTCGGGATGCATGACTCTTCCAAGAGAGCTTTCCATCAGACATAGAAGGCTTATACAAAAGCCCGTTTCGGGGCTCGAGAAAATGCGAAGAGAGCTTATCAATCCCAGTCTCGGGATTCTTCCAAAGGCTGCAGAGATTGCTGTTACCATATATCCGGATGACTTTTCTATGTCACTATTCTCCAAACCTGACGGTTCAGGAGGAATTACTATCGACTACAAGGACAAGACCAAAGTGATAACAATCGACCGAAGCAAAATGAACATCCGATTCAATATCGAAAACGGAGAAAGCAGAAGCCGAATACTTGAAAACGGACTTAATCATCTCAGAATTTTTATAGATAACAGTTCTATC
The DNA here is from genome assembly GCA_902774725.1 of uncultured Lachnospiraceae bacterium. Classification (GTDB taxonomy): domain Bacteria; phylum Bacillota; class Clostridia; order Lachnospirales; family Lachnospiraceae; genus Eubacterium_Q. The sequence continues at coordinate 4,712 of CACYJP010000140.1, read as the reverse complement.
GAGATTTTTGTAAATGACGGAGATGCTGTGTTTACATCCAGAATATTCCCGGAAGAAAACGAGCATAGCTTCACACTCAGCGAATGCACTTCAATAAATATCTGGGAACTCGATAAAACAATCGAAGACGAATTTATAGTATAGGAGATAAATCATAATGAAAAAAATAGTTTTGACCGGAGGAGGAACTGCAGGACATGTTACTCCAAACATCGCAATCATTCCAACACTTAAAGAAATGGGCTATGACATATCCTACATCGGAACCTATAACGGCATCGAAAAGAAGCTTATAGAAGAAATAGGAATTCCGTATTACGGAATATCCTCCGGAAAGCTGAGACGTTATTTTGACCTGAAGAACTTTACCGATCCTTTCAGAATTCTTAAAGGATACTTTCAGGCAAAAAAACTGATCAAGAAACTGAAGCCCGATGTTGTATTTTCAAAGGGTGGTTTTGTTACGGTTCCGGTTGTATTTGCCGCATCAAAAAAGAAAATTCCAATTGTAATTCACGAGTCGGATATGACTCCGGGACTTGCAAACAAGCTGGCACTTCCAAAGGCAACAAAAATCTGCTGCAACTTCCCTGAAACAAAGAAAATGTTTGAAGGAAAGGCAACTGTTACGGGCACTCCGATCAGAGCCGAGCTGTTTACCGGCGACAAGGAAAAGGCAAAGAAATTCTGTGGTTTCAAGGATGATAAGCCAACTATACTTATAGTCGGAGGAAGCACAGGAAGTGTGGCAATAAATACTGCTATATGGGAGGTTTTGGACGAGCTACTGAAGACCTACAACGTCATTCATATATGCGGAAAGGATAAGACCGATTCAAAATATAACGGAAAAGAAGGATATGCTCAGTTTGAATACGTTAAGTCAGAGCTTTCAGATCTCTTCACACTGGCAGATATAGTTATCTCACGTGCCGGAGCGAACGCAATCTGCGAGCTACTCGCTTTAAAGAAGCTTAACATCCTTATACCGCTCTCCTTAAAGGCCAGCCGCGGAGACCAGATACTAAACGCTGAGTCCTTCCAGAAAAGCGGCTACAGCTATGTTATCGATGAGGAAAATCTAAACAAAGACACCTTACTCAAGGCACTTACTGAGATCGAAGATAAGAAAGAAGAATACATCACAGCAATGGAAAAAAGTAAAGTCAGCGATTCAATAACGACTATAACAAGCATTATTGATTCACTGGCGGAATAGATTCAATAATTCAATGTATTATAAAAAGCCAAAATAAAAGACTTCTCTGTGCATCAGCACAAGAAGTCTTTTATTTATTTTGATTATTATATTACTATTTATCTTCCTGCCAAAGCATTGAGACACTGCTGATAGTAATCATCAGCACCTGTTTGGCTATAAACATCCTGATCAACCTCTATAGAAGTAGGATAAATTGGCTTTCCTTCTTTTACTTCCTTGTTATTGATCTTTATAGTATTACCGTCTTTAATTACATCAAATGATACCTTATAGCTTGCATTTGTAGCAGTTTTAAGGCTGTCGTCATTGTCATTACTTTCAAGAGCTACAGTGAAGTTGAATCCCTGTCCGTAAACATAGTATTCGCCATTTCCTTTTTCATCTACACTGAATTCTTCAATAAGCCATGTAACGCTCTCTGTCCTCTCATCAAATGCCTCACCAAAAGTCACTTTCTTGTTCTTTGGAATTTCACCATTCTTGCAAGCATTTACTAATACATCATAATTATCATTTGTCTGTTTCTGAATAAACTGTGTTATTGGATTCTGAAACTTTGCAGGCAATATATAATATCCACCTACTAAAATTCCGCATGCGATTAAGATTCCCAACAGAATTCGTGCAACTTTGTTTCCCATGACTTCTCTCCTTTAAAAAAGCTCTTTTTCTAATTGATATATAAATCCTTCAACCAGCTGCATCCTCTTGGCATACTCTGTTCTTGCTGTGCTTGCTTCATCATCACAAGCCGTAACCATAGCGTCTCGCATTATCTCTATGCCGCCGACATCATCAAGAAGATCAGCATCCATAACAATACGACACTCAAGTGATAGATCCTTTTCAGTATCCTTATCAGCATTCATCATAATTATCTCACCGACTTTTACTATTAGCTCGGGAGCAACACCAATACTGTCCAGATACTCAACTGCAACCTCAGCACTTACTTCGCTGTCAGGTCTTCCATCTTCATGCCCGACATCATGCAAAAGCGCAGCTAAAACAATTACGTCCAAATCTCCTCCAAGCTTTGCCTGAAGTCTGATAGCCCATCGATAGACTCTCATGGTATGGTCGTAACTGTTTCTAAATGGATACTTATCAGATTCTTTTTTTTCAGAAGCTGTCTTTTTGACAAACTCAATTACCTCTGAATAATCCATCCCCAATAACCCCTAACATTTTTTTAAAACACATCTATATAAATATAACACTTTCTATACGATTATGCCACAATTTTTTAAAACCGCGCGACTGGCTTTGCAAAGCCCACACGAGCGTTACTTTGGCAGTTAACTCAACCCAGGCGACCTCACGGCGCACAGAGAGGTTCTGCTTAGTGCTGCTTTGTTCCCAACCTGACACGGTTCACAGATTCCTGTCGCGTAAGACCTAAGTATCAACGTCACTTGCTAAAGGCAGCCCCGCATGAAGAAGTTCGAGGCCAGTCATCACCCCTGCTGTAGCGGATTGCAGGTACAGGGCACCGCTATCTCCCCGGCTGCGCGGAAATTTTATAACTATTCTAGTATACATAATATGCCATCCCTCGTCAAGTAACTATTCGATGCCTTAGTCTGTCCTCCGACTATTCCTAAGTTCTTTAAAGAAGTTCTTCAAAAGCACAGAGCATTCTTCTTCCAGCACACCTCGCGTCACCTTTACCTGATGATTGAACTCCTGCATATCCAGAAGATTAATTATAGATCCGGCGCAGCCGGCCTTAGGATTCATACATCCTATCACAACCTCAGGGATTCTCGCCTGAACGATAGCTCCTGCGCACATCTGGCATGGTTCAAGGGTTACATACATTTTACATTCTTCCAGTCTCCAGTCTCCGATAACCTTCGAAGCCTTTCTGATTGCAATCAGCTCTGCATGCGCAAGAGACTGCTTTTCTTTATTTCGTCTGTTATAACCCCTGGCTATAATTTTGCCATCGTATACAATTATACATCCGATAGGGACATCGCCACTATCCATCGCTTTTTTTGCAAGCCGAAGCGCCTGCTTCATATATTTTTCATCTTCTGTAAGCTTTGATGCCATCTTTCGCTCTCTTTCATCTTTATAGATCACTCACCGGCTTTCAGGCTTCCCAGCTCATCTGAAAGCTTTCCGAATTCTTCAAGTGTAAGTGCTTCTCCTCTGACTCTGGTATCAAATCCGAGGTTACTCAGTGCCTCCTCTACCTCGCTTCTGGTAAAGCTCAGGCCCTCAAAGTTTGCGACAGCGTTCGCAAGAGTCTTTCTTCTCTGATTGAAAGCACCTCTTATTATCTTAAACAAAAGCTTCTCGTCCTTTACCTCAACTGAAGGCTTATCAAGGATCTTCAGTCTGATCACTGCCGAACCAACCTGTGGACGAGGCATGAAACAGTTAGGCGGTACATTTGCTGCAAGATATGGCTCACAGTAATACTGAACCGCAAGCGACAATGCTCCGTAATCCTTGCTTCCCGGTCCTGCCTTCATCCTGTCCGCAACTTCCTTCTGTATCATTACCGTTATTGAATCTGCCGGAACTCTCAACTCGAGTAAGCTCATAATTATCGGCGTAGTTATATAATAAGGGAGATTTGCCACTATCTTAAATGGCTTCCCATCAAAAATCGCTGCGACATCCTGCTTCATGATATCGCCGTGGATTACCTTCACATTATCATATTCGCTGAGCGTTTTTCCAAGAATCGGTATCAGCTTATCGTCTATCTCAACCGCCGTAACTGATCGTGCCGCCTCAGCAAGATACTGAGTAAGCGTACCTATTCCCGGACCTATCTCCAGTACATCCGTTTCCTTATCTATCTCGGCTGCCGCTACTATCTTATCGATCACATGTGAATCAATAAGAAAATTCTGTCCGTAATTTTTCCTGAATGTAAACTCATTTTCCTTTATAACCCTTATTGTTTCCTGCGGGTTACTAAGCATCTTTTCTCTATCCATATAAATTCCTTATCGTAATTATATTACTTATTATAATTAAAGTTTACTTACTCATTTGCCAATTGCGAAGCGACTAAAATTGACTACTACTAAATCCCTGCACATCCTCGCGAAGCATTTATTTGAGTCCATATAATCTGCAGGCATTTTCAAAAGTTATCTCTGCAACCTCTTCCTCAGCCATTCCCTTAAGTCTGGCTATCTCACTCACAACATACGGAAGATAACCTGAATTGTTTCTCTCACCTCTGTATGGTGATGGCGTCAGATAAGGGGAATCCGTTTCCAGAACGATATTCGAAATAGGAATTGACTCCACCGCCCTCTTAAGCTTCTTGGAATTTTTAAATGTAACAACGCCGCCAATTCCGAAATAAAAGCCCATTTTAAGAAACTCGCGTGACATTTCCTCCGAATAAGAATAGCAGTGAACCACTCCGCCTATTTCCTCTGCATGAGCCTTTTTCATAAGCTCATAGGTATCCTGAGCCGCATCTCTGCTGTGGATAACTATCGGCAGTCCCAGTTCCTTT
>CACYJP010000139.1 GCA_902774725.1 uncultured Lachnospiraceae bacterium | reverse complement strand
TCGCTTTCTTGTCAGATGTTATTGTTGATCCGAAATACCAAGGACAGGGAATAGGCCGCAAACTTGTTGAAGCAAGTATCAGCAAACTGAAAGACGGAATGAAACCCGGTTATAAAGTTAAACTGACTTTGAATTCAGCTAAAGGAAAAGAGTCATTTTATGAAAAATTTGGATTCAGAGTACGCCCTAATGATGATGCGGGACCCGGAATGGATCAATGGCTGATAATGGATGAGGCTTGAATTACAGAATAATCGGAGAAAGAAAAAATGACATACAGTATTAGAAAAGCTGTTCAGGGAGATGAGCAGAGAATTCGTGAATTGTTTATAGAAATGTTACAAACCATCTATCACACAGAAGACGTTCAAGGGTATGAGCCTGGGTATTTAGACAGGTATTGGACAAATGGAGAGGATATTATTCTTGTGGCTGCTGATGATGATGTTATTGCTTACCTTGCAGTCGAAGTCCATCGGGAAGATGTGGATTATATCTATTTGGATGACTTGTCGGTTACTGAGAAAAAACGTGGTAATGGAATCGGGACATCTTTGATACATAAGGCCGAAGACTATGCAATGGAGCTTGGACTTGAGGATATTCTTTTTCATGTGGAAAAGACTAATACTTCAGCGCTTCGTTTATATGAAAGACTTGGATATAAAATTTTCAGAGACGATGGAAACAGAATGCTGTTGCAAAACAGGGTCAAATGGGAGTAGTTATACTATTATCACCTGCCATAAAGAATAGACGGTAATAACTGTAGGAACACTTTTTTGAAAAAGGGATGTTAAAATGGAGGGGAATCAAAATGAGAACCGAACGTGAAAAAATGCTTGCAGGAAAGTTGTATGATCCGGCAGATCCGGAATTGCTGCAACTAAGACAAAAGGCACATCGATTGTCTGCAGAATACAATGCGATTTTGGAGACGGATGAAGATACAAGAAAGAAGATCCTGCACGAACTGTTTCCGGATATCGGCGAGGAGGCTTATCTGCAGGGACCAATCCAGGTTGATTACGGTTGTTTTACCAGCATCGGCAAACGGACCTATGCCAATTTTAACCTGACGATCCTCGATACCTGCCCGGTGCAGATCGGAGATGATGTGTTTATGGGACCGAATGTATCGATCTTAACACCGCTGCATCCGTTACGGTGGCAGGAGCGGAATACCTACCAGCGGGAAGACGGTGTGCGCACGGACAGGGAATACGGTAGTCCCATAGTGATTGGAAATAACTGCTGGATTGCGGGAAATGTTACGATCTGCGGAGGCGTCACGATCGGTGAGGGCTGTGTGATCGGAGCCGGCAGTGTGGTGACCAGAGATATCCCGGCAAACAGTCTGGCCGCAGGTAATCCGTGCCGCGTGATCCGTGCGATCACGGAAGAGGATCGTATGTGTTGACAGATAAAAAAATGAAGAGTATCCTAAGAACATCTTTTTAAAAATCAAGGAGTTATATTACATGCGTAGATCAGTTCTCGCAACTTCACATGTCACATCACGTAGATCATCTCTAGTCAGACTAGTGAATGGTTTTAATTTGATATGTGAAAGTTCGGGAATTAGAGAAGTGTAATATTTTATATAATTTATTTTATATATTAGTATTTTCAAACCACCTATCTAGTTCGGACAGGTGGTTTTTTAATTATATTTTTTGATTATAAAGGAGGAATGACAGATGGAAGTGAATTACAGTATTACAGATTCAATAACCCCGGAGGAATATATGAAGCTACGCGAAGCAGTGGGCTGGGGACTGTTTCCGCTCGAAGAAGCGGAGGCTGGACTAAGCAACTCCTATATATGGTGCTTGCGTGATAATGAAGCATCGAGACGTCCTATAGGAATCGGACGAGTCATCTGGGACCATGGCTATGTAATGTATATAGCGGACATCATAGTCATTCCGGAGTACCAGGGAAATGGACTGGGACGAGTCATTATGGAGAAGGTGATGGACTTTACACATGAGCAGTTAAAACCTGGATATAAGTTCATGGTGTCACTATGCTCAGCAAAGGGAAAGGATGAGTTCTATAAAAAGTTTGGTTTTGTATCAAGGCCAAATGATGCTTTTGGCCCCGGCATGCACCAGTGGCTTGTAAACGAGTAAGAGAAACACCCAACGAAAAATAGAAAGAAGGAAAAAATATGAAACTACGAGATTATATAAAAGAAGATTCGCCTATAATTGCCACATGGCTTAGAACAGAGGAAGAGCTGTATAAATGGTCGTCTGACAGATTTAATAAATTTCCTCTGGAAGAAAACGATATAGAAGAAAACTATGCACCTCAATTAGGAGCAGGAAGATTCTTCCCACTTACAGCAGAGGATGAAGAGGGAAATGTTATAGGACATTTTATTATAAGATATCCAAGAGAAGATGACGACAGCAGTGTAAGATTCGGTTTCGTTGTAGTTGATCCCAAGCTTCGTGGAAAAGGCTATGGAAAAGAGATGCTCCTTCTGGGAGTAGAGTACGTAAAAGAAAACTTAAGTGCCAAAAGGATCGACCTCGGAGTATTTGATAATAATGAAAGTGCAAAGCACTGCTACGAAGCAGTTGGCTTTAAAGAATACGCTATAAGGGACTGTGAACTGCCAATTGGAAAATGGAAATGTATAGATATGGAGATGTTTATATAGATAAGGAGCAGTTTATAAATGAGTAAAGATTTTGATATAAGACTGATAACTATAGAGGACTATGATGAGATATACGCTTTATGGAATGCTACGGAGCAGAGTCGAAGGGCGTTAAATCCAGTTGATGATTCCCGGGAAGGAATTGATAGATATTTGAAGCGTAATCCCAATACCTGCTTTGCAGCTGTGTCAGACGAAAAGATAATTGGAGTAATCCTTACAGGTCATGATGGACGCCGAGCCATAGTTCATCACCTATCGGTTCATCCAAACTTTCGTAGGATGGGTATAGCAGAGAACCTTGTTTCTACTGCGGAGAAGGCACTGAAGAAAGAAGGAATTCAGAAAATCTTCGGACTGGTATTTAAGGATAATGATCCGGCAAATTCATTTTGGGAAAGTCAGGGATATTCACTTAGGACAAATCTCAATTACCGTAACAAAAGTTTAAATGATGAGATTCCTGCAGGAGAATAAAAACAGGATTAAAGTTATAGATATAGGTGGATTGAAAGATTAGGATTCGAGAGACATTGAGTAAGCTTAGAATGGAGGTATAAGGTTATGATTATAAAAGATATAGATGATGGAAAGTCTTTTGATTGGGGCAAGACATCAAAGGATTATGCGAAGTATAGAGATATATACCCACAGGAGTTCTACGATTACATTCTAGATCTCGGACTTTGCAAGGATGGTCAGAAAGTTCTGGATATTGGAACAGGAACCGGTGTACTTCCAAGAAATATGTATAAGTATGGAGCTACATGGGTTGGAACTGATATAGCTGAGAATCAGATTGAGCAGGCAAAAGCCCTTGCTGGTGAATCGGGAATGAATATAGAGTTCTTTGCATCCAAAGCGGAGGATGTGTCATTTCCGGAGGAGACATTTGATGTTATCACAGCCTGCCAGTGTATCTGGTATCTGAACCATGATGTGACTGCGCCTCAGTTTGCAAAGATGTTAAAACCGGGCGGACACTTTCTGATTCTCTATATGGGATGGCTTCCATATGAAGATAAGATTGCCGGAAAGAGTGAAGAGATAATACTTAAGTATAATCCTGTATGGAATGCATATGGTGACACGGTTCATCCGGTATGGGTACCTGATCAGTATCTGAATCATTTTGATTTATTATCTCAGAATGAGTTCAGGGTTGATATTCCATTTACAAGAGAGGGCTGGCACGGAAGGATGCGAGCAAGCAGAGGTGTAGGAGCAGGTATGGGGCCTGAAGAACTTGCAGCTTGGGATAAGGAACATATGCAGATGATGATGGAAAATGCATCAGAAAGATTTATGGTGAAACATTATGTATCGATTGCAGATCTGAAGGTGAAGAAATAGTGATTCGTCCCAAGTGCAGTTATTAGATATGAGACATTTGATCTGTGGGTAGAGGTTAATTGGTTAAGAGTTAGATGGAGGAAAGATATGGTACTTGAAGAATTCAGCAAGGAAAAAGATTCGATAATTAATCCTTGGAACTTTATAGAAAAATTGCCAGGTGTTCCGAAGGTGGCTATAAGCTACTATTCATTTGTGACATTTGACAGGATGCTGGCAGATCGAATCACACAGGAGAAAATGTAATGAAGGACGAATTATTTGCAAATTATAATACTCTTGAGTCAGATCGACTATCACTGAGACCGATAACGCTTGATGATACTTCTGATCTTTTCGAGATATATTCGAATAAAGAGGTTATGCTATATTTCGATGACCGAGAAGCTTTTAAGGATATAAGTGAAGCAGAAAAGATGGCGAAGGATTATGTTGAAGCCTTAAAAAATAAATGGTCTATGCGTTGGGGGATAGTTCTAAAAGAAACCGGTAAGCTTATTGGAACCTGCGGCTTTCATGCTATATCTGATTATGATAAGAGGATAGAAATTGGTTATGATCTTAATAGGGATTACTGGGGAAAAAAGGTGATGAAAGAAGCACTTTCCATGATCATCAGTTTTGCTTTTGAGAATTCTGATGTGAACAGGATTGAGGCATTTGTTGAACCACCTAATACAGCGTCTCATATGTTACTTGAAAGGCTGGGCTTCGTCATGGAAGGAACTCTTCGTAAGCATGAAATGTGTCGAGGGGAATTAATAGATATTGAGATACTTAGCCTATTAAGAGAGTGAAGATATAAGCGTCTCTGATGAGAGTAAGTCTAATCACAACTAAACGTGCCTATGAGGAATTAGAGCGGGATGGTTTCATAGAAACCTAAACAGGTAAGGGAAGCTTCGTAAAGGCGCAGAATGCGGAACTTCTTAGAGAAGAAAACTTAAGACAGGTAGAGGAACATCTGCAGAAAGCTGTTCAGAAGGCTAAGATGAGTGGAATTACATTTGAGGAATTAACTGATATACTTAAAATGCTTTATGATGAGTGAGCAATAAATCCTTTATAGCAAATATGAATCTCTCGCAAAGAGTGTCTTTGAGAGATGCTCTTTTTTGTATTCCCCCAAATTACTAGAGAATTAATAAAAACTTGTTGAAGTAATGTGTTATATATAAGTTCTTGAACTTGTTTAAGTAATATGATATAAACAAGTTCTTGAATTTCTTTAAGTAATTGGACAAGGTTTTTATAAGAATTATATTCTCTACTTTACGTAGGTGGTTTATGGAAGGTCGATGTCATACAATCTGTTCATGGAGGTGAGAATTATGAACCAATATGTAACAGGAGCAGTTATAAAAGAACTGCGTGAAAAGAACAAGTTAACACAGCAGGCTCTGGCAGAGAAGC
>CACYJP010000138.1 GCA_902774725.1 uncultured Lachnospiraceae bacterium | reverse complement strand
TATTTTTCGTGCAAGTTTACTTGCTAAGAAAAATAGGAAAATCTTTTTTCATACTGCGGAGCAGTTGACTGAGCAATCTTTGATCGCGAGAGTTGGCATTGCGAAGTATTAGCACTTTGAACTAAATAGTTCATTCGGAAGGTTTCCCGAGTGGCCAAAGGGGGCAGACTGTAAATCTGTTGCGCGACGCTTCGGTGGTTCGAATCCACCACCTTCCATCTACTCTATGAAAGTAGAGTTTTGAATTTGGGGTCTTAGCTCAGCTGGGAGAGCATCTGCCTTACAAGCAGAGGGTCACAGGTTCGAGCCCTGTAGGCCCCACTTTCTTTTAAATAACATCGCGGGGTGGAGCAGTCTGGAAGCTCGTCGGGCTCATAACCCGAAGGTCATAGGTTCAAATCCTATCCCCGCTACTGGTACTTTAACAATTGTAACAAACGATTTATCGCCCATCGGCTGCGTTTCACTACGCCGATGTCCGTAGATTCGCACTATTATGTTCGCCCAGATAGCTCAGTTGGTAGAGCAGAGGACTGAAAATCCTCGTGTCGCTGGTTCGATTCCGGCTCTGGGCACTTTTTAATGCACAGATTATGTATCTGTGCATTTCTTTTTCTTGCAAATATATTGCTCGTCATTTATCATTTAATTACACACATACGAAAAGACGGAAAGAGGTAAGTTATAAATAAACAGAAAACTGTAATTCTCTTACACGTTTATGTTGTTCAATATCTTCTTCGAGGTCCATAAATAATTGTTTGATTTTTTATATCATTTAATGCGAAAGTTTTATTTTATGGGAAGGAGAAGTATATGGATAAATCAGAAAACTATAATAGAAATTACAAAAGTAGCGTCTTTACCAGTCTTTTTCAAACATGTAAATCAGCAAAGAAAAATTCACTTAGTTTGATTAATGCACTTCATGGTACAGACATAAAGGACGAATCAAGGATAGAACATATAGATATTGAGTCGTCTATATATATGGGATTGAGGAATGATGTTTCTTTTATGTTGGATGATAGGCTTATTGTTCTTGTAGAACATCAGAGTACAGTCAATAATAATATGCCACTGAGGTCGCTTATGTATATTGCAAGATTGTATGAGAGATTGACAGATATTGATTCCAGGTACAGGAAGAAATTGGTTAAGATTCCTACACCAGAGATTTATGTGTTTTATAACGGAAATGATGAACAGCCTGAAGAGAGTATCATGAAACTATCAGATGCATTTATAGACTTGAGAGGCGAGTTTTCTTTGAATCTGACTGTCAAGGTAGTTAATATAAAGCCGAAAAGTAAAGGCGGCTCGGAACTTCTTGATAAGTGCAGCGTATTGAGAGAATATAGTGAGTTGGTAGAGATATTTAAAGATTTTATAAGTGAAGGGGTGGATAGACCGGCTCACGAGGCTATAAAACTATGTATGAATAAGGGGATTCTTGTAGACTTTCTTATGGAAGAGGGTGATGAAGTGGAAAACTGGTTATTTGCAGAGTATGATCGTGATGTTGATATTAGAATTCAGAGAGAAGAAGCTGCTGAAGATGCAGAAGACCGTATTAATCAATTAAATCAAAAACTATTAGCTGACAAAAGATTTGAGGATATGGAGAAATCATTTGTAGATAAAGCTTTCCAACATAAGTTAATGAAGGAATATGGGATAATTGATTAATAGATTTAATTGAATAAAGAGTTTAAAAGAAGCATTCGACTCATATATGTAGTATATTGATGTGGAATGCTTTTTTTCGTTCACATTTTTGCATTTATATGATATAAAAAAAGCAATGAATTAAAGTGAGGTGTGATTTATGATCAAGGTATATTGTTATTCAAAATGTTCAACCTGCAAGAAGGCTCTGAAGTGGCTGGATGATAAGGGAATCAAGTATGAGCTGATTGATATCAAGGAGTCTAATCCTGATGAGAAGACAATCAGAAAGTACCACAAGAAGAGTGGACTTCCGTTAAAGAGATTCTTTAATACAAGTGGAATGCTTTACCGTGAGCTTGAGCTTGCGAAAAAGCTTCCGGATATGAGTGAGGATGAGCAGTTTAAGCTGCTTGCATCTGACGGAATGTTAGTAAAGAGACCGATGCTGGTTACAGATAAAGCGGTGCTTACCGGCTTCAGAGAGAAGGAGTGGGAAGACGCTTTATGCTAAGCTTTCTGAGAAAACTGCATCTCGTACGATTTTTCGTATTTTTACTTTTTCTCATTGGATTAATTCTAATGTTCGCCGCTCTTTGGGTTTGTACAACCTGGGGAGATATCTCGATGGAGAGTGTTATTTTCGTTATGACGAATCCGGTTCAGGGTACGGAGAGCGATATAATAGTGGCGCTTATTTTCAAATGTATCATTCCGGTGGTGCTTCTTTTTTCGGCGAGTATTTTCGCGTATTTTAAATGGGTTCGAATTAAATCCAAGGATGAGGAAGCTGTTAATAAGAAACGTCTGAAAAGATATAAAAGATTTGTGAGAACCCTCGTTTTATCAGGGGTTCTCTTTTCTGCGATTGGAATCTATGCACTCTGGAATAAGGTTGATCTTGGAGGCTATCTGAAGGGGATTATGTCAGACTCTTCTTTTATAGAAGATAATTATGCAGATCCAAATATGGTTGACATAAAGTTTCCGGAGAAGAAGAGAAATCTTATATATATATTTATGGAATCGATGGAGGTTACGTATGCAGACAAGGCATCCGGCGGTAATGAGGAAGAGAATCTTATTCCCCATCTTTCCGATATAATGAAGGAAAACTATTCTTTTAGTGGTGATGACGGAAAGCTTTCAGGGGCTCGCTCTATGTACGGAACCGACTGGACAATGGGCGGTACATTTGCCGAAACATCGGGACTTCCGCTTATTATTCCGATACGTAATAATTCTATGGACTTACAGGAAAGCTTCTTTCCGAGTACCAGAACAATGGGCGATATCTTAGAGGATAATGGCTACAGGAATATATATCTTATAGGTTCGGATGTGGAGTTTGGTGGAAGAAAGCTCTATTATTCGACTCATGGTCATTACGAGGTGGAGGATTATAATTATGCTCGGGAAAATGGCAGGATTCCTGATGATTATATGGTTTTCTGGGGCTATGAGGATGAGAAGCTTTATCAGTTTGCGAGAGAGGATCTGACAGAGCTTGGTAAAGCGGATGAGCCTTTCTGCCTGACAATGCTTACGGTTGATACACATTTTGATGATGGATATAAATGTAGACTTTGTGAGGATAAGCATGAGGATCAGTATAAGGATGTTATTTCATGTGCGGATCGTCAGGTGTCTGAATTTGTGAAGTGGTGTCAGCAGCAGGACTTTTATGAGAATACAACGATCGTGATCTGCGGGGATCATCCAACAATGGATAATGATTATTGTAAGAGGACAGATGATGATTTTCCGAGAAGAGTTGTATGTACTGTGATTAATCCTGCTGATAAATGTATAACAGAGGATTATGATCCGGGTAAAAAAAGAGAGTATACAACCTTTGATCTTTTTCCGACAACTGTTTCAGCGCTTGGTGCAGAAATAGAGGGTGACCGGCTCGGACTTGGGACTGATCTTTTCTCGGGCAAGGAAACATTTCTAGAAAAGTATGGTTACGACAAGTTTAATGAGGAGCTTAGGGGAAGCTCAAAATATATGTATAAGCTGGCAGATGTTACTGAGGTCAGTGAGACGGAGGCTTATGAGAAAATTGATGATGAGTTGAGAGAAGCTATGGTTGACATAACTATAAAAGAATCTAAAGAAGGCATAAGTGTTGAGGCATGTCTTCAGTCGGAAACCCCATCCTGTATGCATTATATAAGAAGGGTGTATGTCAAGGTTGAGGATGGAAGTAACATAGGAGAGTTTCCTCTTCGTAAGGACGGAGAAGAGACGCTTGAGCTTGGGAACACGACCTATTCTTTGGATATTAAGCTGCCGCTCCTAGAGGATACAAGTCTAAGTCAAAACAGTTTTATTGAAAACCTGACTAATGGCGAAGATAACACGCAGGATGTAGTGGAAGATTCTGAGAAAGAGTCTAAGAAAAATGCAGAGAAAGATGCCGAAGAAGAACCATTGAAGGCTTCCGGAAATGGGCGAAAAGAGTTTCATGGAAGGGTTAAGGTGACGGCATTTTTAGTCGCACGTGATGGCACCGTGATAGAAAAGGAAAGTAAGGAGCTGGAGTTATAATATTTTTCGCTTGCATCTACTTATTGTATGTGGTACACTTTAGCTCTGTGATGTTAAAAAAGAATCCTTGTTTTTACCTGCACTTATGATTTGAGACATATGATTGTTTCACGATATGTCGCTATAGGTAAAAACCAAAAAAGTCCATAAGGAGGTGCAAAAGATGAACAAGTATGAGATCGCGTTGGTACTTAGCTCAAGAATTGATGACGAAGCTAGAGAAGCTACTCTTACTAGAGTTAAGAATCGTGTAGAGAAGTCAGGAAGTACTGTTACTGATATCGACGACAAAGGTAAGCAGAGACTTGCATACGAGATTCAGGATATGATCGAGGGATACTACTACTTCTTACATTTCGAAGGTCCGGAAGATGCTCCAGCATTTATCGAGAGACATCTTCGTATCTACGAGAACGTCATCAGATTCTTAATCGTTAAGCAGGACGCTTAAGTTAAGGAGGAGTTCTGATGAACAAAGTAATTTTAATGGGTCGTCTTACAAGGGACCCGGATGTTAGATATACCAATTCACAAAATGGAGATCAGATGGCAATTGCCAGATATACTCTTGCTGTTGACAGACGAGGAAGAAGAAACGGTGGAGATAGTCAGCAGAGTGCAGACTTCATCTCATGTGTTGCATTTGGAAGACAGGGTGAGTTTGCTGAGAAATATCTGAAGCAGGGTACAAAAATTGCCGTAACAGGACGTATTCAGACAGGTTCTTATACAAATAAGGATGGTCAGAAGGTCTACACAACAGACGTTGTAATTGATGAGCAGGAGTTTGCTGAGAGTAAGGGCGCAGCTTCCGGATCACAGGGAGGATATGAGCCACAGGCAGCACCGTCTCCTGAGGATGCAAGTGCTGAGGGATTTATGAATATCCCGGAAGGCATCGAGAATGATCTGCCATTTAAGTAAACTGCACATCTAGTGTGCATGGATTATTATGGAGGATAATAATATGCCAGTGAATAAAGAAGGTGGAGCAGCACCTATGAGAAGAAGACCTATGCATAGAAGAAGAAAGGTCTGCGTGTTCTGTTCCGATAAGAATCAGGTTATTGATTACAAGGATGCTAATCTCCTCAGAAAGTATATCTCTGAGAGAGGAAAGATACTTCCTCGTCGTATTACAGGAAGCTGTGCTAATCATCAGTGAGAGCTCACAGTAGCTATCTAGAGAGCAAGACATGTTGCTCTTATCCCTTATGTAATCGAGTAATTCTGAGATTACAAATGTATTTACAA
>CACYJP010000137.1 GCA_902774725.1 uncultured Lachnospiraceae bacterium | reverse complement strand
ACCTTCCTTCCTACTCTTTTGGATCTATAAGGACATTTGAATTCTTGATATTTATAATATTCTGAATTGATGCCCCATGTTTCTGATATGCAAAGTCAAGATTTAAACTTAAACTCTGATTTAACGGATCAACAGTAATCCTTGCGGCACTTATAATCTTTCCGTTTGAACTTGTTCCATAATTAAGTTTTGATGTATATACTGTATTGTCACTTACACCGGAACTATTTAACTTAGTCATATACTTATATGTCTTCTCAATGTAAATCTTTTCCTGATTAAAAGTGATTATCGCTGTACATTCATCATTTACATTACCAGGATCGGTAATACCTGAACCTAAGTAATTACTGTCATAAGGAACACTGTATTTAACTGTCAATTTTGACAGATAAATATTCTTGTATGTTACTGTTGCTGAAGGATCATCTCCTACTTTAGTCTTAAGATAATCTCCTGAAACAGTAGCTGATGCTGGGAAATGCTTATATCCGTTATCCTCATAATTCAATGTTGTTGAATCCCCACCCGGAATTAACGACTTACGCTGATATTTAACTGCTGTAGCACTCTTGGCTATTGATTCACCAACTTTTTTCTTATTGAAAGCATATACATAATTATCATCAAATACATAACCTTCAATTGTCAGCTCTTTAGCCTGAATGATTATATCAGATAACTCATTTAATGTTTCCTGTCCGGAATTCTGAACTGATATATCAGCTTCCTGCTTTCTTAAAGTTACCGACTCATGACCCATGAAAGTAACTACTGCTGTTATGAGCAATGCCAGAACAGCAATCGCTACTATCAATTCGACAAGAGTGAAACCTTTATTCTTTTTTGACTTAAGAATCATGCTTCATACCTCCTATCTTATTTTGAGCCATGGCTACCGTTTGCACGAATATACTTTCGTGCAACGGTTTTTCCACTTGTCTTTTTAAATTCATATGTTCCAACCCCATAGATACACTCGCCTCTACGGTTAAATGCTATATATATAGCATCGCTGCCATCCTTCGGAGCAAAATTTGTTACATCAGTACCATCGGCCTTCTTGCCTGTAAAATTAACCTTTACATAACTTGTAAGATTTTTACCGAGGCCACCATTCATTGTACTTGTTGATACAAATGAACCGGCAACAGATGTTGCAGTAAGATCATAATATCCCTGGCAGAGGAATACTTCCTGTCTACTTGCCGGCTTATACAATTTTATACAATAAGCATAATTTTCTTCATCACCCTGTATAAGACCGTTCTTATCAACATCTACTGACATTCCTTTACAGCTTGCATAAAGCGTCGCAATTTCCGAATCAAATGTAGAGGCAGCTTCTTTAGCTCTAGCCGTATATGTAATAGATATTGATATTACTGACATTGCAGATACTACTGCGACAATGGCTAGGACTATGATCATTTCTACCATGGAGAAGCCGTCGTTACGTTTAATAGTTTTCTTCATGCGCCATCTCCTATTCCACGTTCTTCATCCAGTTGCTGTATTTAACAACATCTGAATAGTCAATAGTATTAATATCCTTTACTGTATCATCACCATTTTTATCATACGATAAAAGTTTTGTTATAAGAACTTCTTTACTATCACTTGAATCATAAGCGATACCTTTATCATCACAAGCTTTCTTAAGCTGATCAACTGTTAAATCATCATATACAGTTGAGAATCCATTGAATGCTCTTAAAACTTTCTCTGCATCAGGATCTTTCTCAGTCTGAAGTTCTGTGATGATAGCTCTACACATCTCCGGATTAGCTGAGATAGACTTAACACCATTACCTACATAAATCTTATCACCGGCTACGATAAGTCCTTCAAAGTTCTCAACTCCATTGAAGTATACAGCTCCCTTAGTTACTACAATACCTCTTAATGTCTTTAAACCATTTTCAACTACACAATCAGAAGCATCAAGAACAATATCCTGCTGACTCATCCAAACCTTATATCCTGATGAAAGCTGAAGAACATGTTCATCACTTGGTGTACCGTTAGGTTTTACTTCCCAATTAGGCATATCGAAGTATCTGTTAATTGGTGCTATAGAAGATCTTCCATATGTTGCTGAAGTCACTAATGAATTTACAAAATCAGCTTCAGCTGAACCTTCGGCAGCATCATCAAGCGTAAATCTTACATAATCATAGTGCTTTGTAATATCATTTGCGATTGACATTGCATTAGCTACACTTGATGTCTTGATTGTATCACTTGCACCTTCTGTAGGACTTGAGATTGTTGCATCCTTCTGAAGGTAGATATCATAATCATTTCCTGAACTTGTACTTACAATCGATGTTAAGGCACCGCTTGTATATACTTCATTTGATAAGTTTTCATCCGGTTTAATAATTGTTCCGGCTTTAAACTGTTCCTCATTTATTACCCCTTCATCAAGATACTGACGAATTGGGCTAAAGTTTGTTGATGCTGCAGAAGAACTCTTCTGAAGTTCATCCATATAAGCCTGTGCATAAGCAGCAGCCATCTCATCAGCAGAATCATAAGACTTATTATCTTCTGCGAAAATCCTATCGAAATCGAAGAAATAATACATTCTGTTAGATCCTGCAGGTTTGATTCCCTTACATGGAACAGCATCTGTGTTACTGAAGAATGCTTCAAATAAATTGTAATTTGAAGAATCTCTTGTTAAAAGTGTTGAGTTAAGTTTGATTGTATAATATGTTCCATTAGCATCAGTCTTCTCTTCGTAAGTACCTGCTCCTGTTGGAATATATATAAGCTGATTGCTCTTTACAGCAACACTTTCACCTGTTTTGTAATCCTCAACTCTGCTGTCATATGATACGACATCTTTAACAACCTGAGATGTATCACCGGCAGCATATCTGATTTCATTTCCGCTAATAACCATATCCTTATGCTCAGCTGAAAGTTCGATGTATGCCTGACCGGCTACAAATAACTTATTAGCTTGAGAAAGATCGATGGAAGAATGCTCACCGTTCATAATGATAGCACTACTCTTGTAGTGAGCTCTTTCAGATGAGGTTGCAGGTGATTCACCCTGATTGTAAATATCAATTCCTAATCTATCATCATTGTGACCATTAACCTTATCTGTTGCTGTTAATGGTATAAACTTTCTGTTTACCTGTGTTCCATTACCGAAACCATAGTAAGATCCAACAAGTTCAACCTTTGAATAATCAGAATCAACTTCAAGGTCGTCCTTTACATGTAAGTTTGCAACAAATAATGCACTTGATCCGATTGGTGTATCACTTCCTGAAGTTCCTCCCGGAACTGTATAACCATCAAGTACAACGTTATCAGCCCAAACAGCAGCCTTGCTTACTGTTGTACCATTACTGTTATACACCGATACATCTGCACCATTTAAAATTGCAAATGTTCCAGGTAATACAATATTCTTAGCACGGATATTAACCTTTGCTCCGTTAATAAAGAGTCCTGAATATCTACTGTTTGCATTATAACCATTATATGCATACTGAGCATTATTTACGAAAGTTGCATCAACAGTGGCTGTCTTCTCACTTGAATCGAGAATACCATCAGTATTTCCTGTAACAAGACCTGCAAGTCTTGCATTGTAAAGATCATTTGTTGTTCTGTTTGTAACAGGCTGCATCTTTACTTTAACATCAGTAGTCTTACCTGAAAGATCTGTAACACTGCTAATTGTCTGAGACTGTGTGTAATTATCTTTAGTGTCAGAATCAGTTACACCATAAAGGTTATAATCTTTATCATAAAAGTCTGCACCACCGTAAATATTACCACTTATAGAAATTGCTGATGATTTAACCTGATTAATTTCAACACCTGAGTCACCTACAAGACAATAATCAAAAAGTGAAGACTTGTTAGCATCAATTGTATTGAAGTTTACATCAAATTCAGGTCTAACAATTTCATAATCTGCTGAAACTGTCTGTGTGAATGAACCACTAGCTGAAGATCTGCTGTAATTAGCAGTTCTTTGTAATCTAACATTCTTTACAACTATCTTACCAAGTGTAAAGTTGTCAGTTGTTGTTTTTCCGTCAGAACCTGCAGTAATTCTTATTCTTACACATTCCTCAGCGGAATAAAGTCCAGGATTTTTCATTCTGTCTTCATCCCAAAATTCTATTACCATATTATCTGGAATTACCTTTACAGAGTCATTTGAGATAAATGATTCACAAAGTTTACTAAACTGTGCAAGACTTCTATATGCTGTATCATTTTTGATGCCGTTCATGAAATAATCTTTAAATCTCTGGTTAGCAACATCAGAACCGATATTAACATAAGTCTTCTTTGTAGTATCAAAGTAAACCATCTCATCGACTACTGTAGAGTACGCCTCAACCATGGCATTACTTGTTCTTGTTCCAAGTCCTGCATATACTTCATCCATAGCCTGTTCTACAAAATGGAAGTTATCTTTTGAGTTATAATCAACCACTTTAAGTCTATATGCATATGCAGCAGCTGTTAAAAGTGCTCCCGCTATTATTCCGAGAAATGAGAGGGCTACGATTACAAGAATTATTCCAGATCCTTTACTATCCTTTTTATTCAATTTAATCTACCCCCTTTCCTGCGGTATATCTAACTGAGTCCATAGATCCGCTTACAGGATCCATAACAACTGTTACTGTAAAAAGTCTATCATTAGACTGAGTATCATTTTTAATATCTACCAGCTTATTGCTTGGTAAATCTTCATGACTTGCTATAGTTGACGGTTTTCCATAATCTCTAAGAGCATTAAGTTCTGCTAGAGTAAGATCATCACCGCCTCCACTGGTTCTTATATAATTTTTATCTGTGGAGAACATCTTTTTACCATCAACTTCATAATTAAGTGACATATTTGTGTAAATAGTCATTACATCCTTATGTCCAGGTACAGCAGCATCAATACTTTCGCCACTCTTTAACGATACAGAAAGATTAATATTAACAGGAACTAAATTACCTGCAATCTCTGTATTGTAACATATATACTGACGCTCCGGTGTCGCACCACCTGTATAAACATCTGCGTAATCTGTTCCTTCGAGCTGGTTCTTATCAGGCTTCAAAAGATAAACTTTTGCGTTCTGTGTGTCAGCATCATTATAAAATTCGATAAAATCATTTGTTGTATAATATTTATCTGTTTCATCCGGAACATATGGCTCATAATAGAAGAAAACATCCGGAGCCTTTGAAGTATAGAATTTCTTAGCAAATGCTGTATATTTAAGTTTTGCTTCAGCACCGCTACCACCAACTGTGAAATTATCATAATATGCTACATCACATGTAACTTCATAATAATCTATTTTATTTTCTAAATTTTTATGAGCTGTATTAGAGATATGAATATATCGCTTCTTCCATTCATCCGGATTTGTTGCTTTAAGGAAATCCATCTTCTGAGTAAAGATTGAATCAGAAGCCTGCTTATCAAAATTAGAAGCTACACTCTGGATGATTGCAACCTTAGTTGCATCAAGATCCTGGATAAAACCGATATTAACATTATTTGGATTAACATAATCTTTAGTATAATCACCGGTTGAAGGTACACATACGATTTTATCTACAAGTCCATCTGAGTTAGTGTGAGTAATTGAACCTTCATTTGTAAGTATAAAGCCATCTGCTTTAAGTGAGTCAGAGTATGCTGATGAATCATAAAGAATTTCATATCTTTTATTTACATCAGCAGAATCTTTTTTACCAAGAACACAACTACTTAAATCATCAAGAATTGCTTTTCTCGTATACTCATTTGATTTTGGTCCTAACTTTGTATTATCCAAAGTATATATGTAAGCATTGTACTCAACTGTAGTCAAAAGATTGCCATCTACATCTACAAGCTCACATGTTACTTTATCAGCATTTGTTTTCTTACTGAATCCTGTAATACTGATATCACTGACACCAGAGGAGCTCATGATGTCAAGCTCCTCTTTGTCAGTTCTCTGAATAAAATTCATTACATATTCAGCATTCTCTACAGCGGCCTGTCTTTCCTTAGCCTTTCTTCCTGTATTGGTTGACTGAATAATCTGTGTCAAGATAGGTGTGATAAGTAGACCAAGTATTGCAACGGCTATAACGACTTCTATTAAACTGAAGCCTGAATTTTTCTTTTTTGCCACTTCGCACCACTCCAATTCTTTAATAAACCTTTACACTTCCGGATCTTGTTCCAAGTGTAAATCTAGGTGATGAAGCATCATCATTAGCAACCTTGATGAAAACAGGAATAGTAGAAGTATTATCAACATTACAGTGAACGCCGCTCTTATCATCCCCATCAACTCTTGGGCTTGAAGCTACATAAATCTTAAGATCTGAAGAAAGAATCTCTGATTCATACTGCTTATCACCAATCTTATAAGTTACATAATTTTTACCATCCTTCTCATAAACTGAGATATCAAGTGTTGCTACATCATTACCGTCATATGTAACAAATGTTTCCTCTCTGTTAGGATCAGCTGCTACAATTACACCGGCTGATGATGTATCATTATCTGCTTTTACAAGAGCAATCTGGATATCATGATCTGTAGCGATTGCTTCACCGCCATCAGCATCATACTTACTAGCTACAACTCCTGAAACCGAACCAGAACCTGTAAAGATATTACCAACTCCGTTAGGAACATCTACATTTGGCTTCTCAGGTGTTCTGTTAGGTCCGCTAACTGCATAGAAGTTAAGAGCTAAAGATCCTGTATAAATGTCCTGTCCTGATTTCTCATCAGCATTTCTAACACATGAAAGACTTGAAATATTGATGAAGTATTTATAGTTTGCAATATATTCAAGGTAACTCTTCCACGATTCATATGTTCCCTGATATGTAACAGGATATGTTACAAGGTAACATCTGTACGACTGATCATCTTCAGGCTCAACTGTTGCTGCAGCTGCTGCGCCATCAGTAGCACCCTGTCCAAGTGTATAGAACTCTGTTGGTCTTGGTAAACCGATACTTACATTCTTCCACTCGAGTTTTGTTTCAACGACTCTCATGAAGTCAACTGTTGTTTCCTGGTTAAGATCTGCAGGATACTTTGTAAGTTCCTTCTCGAAAGCTTTATTGTATTCTTCAATTTCCTGAAGAAGCTGATCTTTCTGTTTTGCCTTTTCGTTAAGTTCTGCAAGTCTTGCTCTGAGTGTTACGCACTCATCTTCAACTGTATCAATCTTATCCTGTGTCTTCTTATATGCAAATACATACCCCAGAACAAGGATTAAGATTCCAAGTAATACTAATAAAATCTGTAAATTTGATTTTTTCATGTTGTAATCCTCCTTATTCTGACTCTGATGCTGGTTCTTCTGTTGGAGCATCTGCTCCTTCTGATTCTTCACCTACTAAATCTTCAAGCTGAAGTTCCTGGAATTTACATGTTAATGAGAAATCATATATAGATGCACCTGTCTTCTCATCTGTTGCAGAAGCAATAGAAGCAACATATACATCATCTATACATTCAATCTTCTTAAGGTTCATGATAAATTCTTCAATATCTTCATATGAAGAAGCACGTCCAGGAATGGCAATGCTTTCATCAGTAGAATTGTATGAATTGATTACAACATTTGTAGGCTGAGCCTTCTGAACTTCATTAACGAATTCAAGTGCCTGCTCATTCTTATGTCTTGTCATCATTGACATTGTCATAACATCAAGATATTTAGCCTTAGCAGCATCATGTTCTGCTATAATTTTTTCAATCTCTTCAGCAGCCTTAATCTTAACTTCAAGATCTGCTCTTTCATCTTTCTTTTCTTTAAGTTTCTTATTCTGTAAGAACCAAGCAGCTGCAACTGCAATACAACAAAGTGCAACAAAGATAACGAAAGGAACTGTACTTATTCCACTGCTTGTTGAAGCTTTTGCACCTGACTTACTGAGGCTGAATCCCATCGGATCCATAGCTGCTCCGATTGGAGCTATGAGATATACCGGGCTGTATACCTTAAGATCAATACCCGGATCAAATTTTATATTATATAAACTGTCCATAACTCTTGTGGAAACATTGAGCTGAATCTTAAAGAGTCCGTCAATTCCTTTAATGAGAGCACCGTCTCCTGTAAGGAATACATCGTCAATAGGGCTGTCAGGATTCTTACTTGCATAATAATCCATAACACGTCCGATGTTGTTGATGAGATATCTGAAAGCACCTGTTGCTTCATTATCATCAAAATCAACAGTTATGATTCTATCATTCTGAAGAAGTGCCATAGCTGTTGTAGCATCAACACCTCTCTCTTCCATAACTACATTAACAACCGGATTAGTTCCATATGGTACTGTTCTCTGAAGGAGAAGCTTGTCACCCTGAACTATATTAAGTACAGTTGACTCACTACCAAGCTGAATAACCATTGTTGTAGCCTGCTCTGTTGTCTGTGTTTTGATAAGCTGAAGCATTGAGTTTCCGATGTAGTCAAGTGCCTCAACCTTGAGACCTGCAGCAGCACCGAGATCATAATATGATCTAACCATATTAGAAGGTGCAGCAACTGCCATTACTCTCATCTTCTTATTGCCTTCAGCATCTGTGATTGTTTCCAAAAGAGAATGTGCGACAACGTAATCTTCTACATTAACAGGGAAATACTCTGATGCATTTGCATTGATGATTCCCGCAATCTTATTCTCTTTAACCTGAGGTATCTCTACCTCTCTGTTAACTATCTTTGTAGAGTTCATAACGAAGATAGCATTCTTATTAGTAATTCCGGCCTGACTGAGCTGTGATCTAATCTCCCCTGCTATTCTGCCCTGATCTCTGATTATACCATCTTCATAAGAATCTTCCGGAGTCTCGAACATGAGAACTCTGTGAATATTGGTCTGCTTCTTCTGCGAAGCAGAGATTTCGATGATAGTAATACTTTCGTTTGTGATGTCTATTGATAAGACTTTATTACTTTTCGCCATCCTATAGCCTCCCTCGCTAATCAGTAGTTTAAAAGAGCTTTCGCCCCATTTATACGCTGTCAGTGTGTAAAACTACTGACCGCAAAAAACTAATTAAGCCGTTTTTTTTTACTTAATTAGTCTAATTCAAGATTAAATATTTAAGTTACATAAAACAAAAAAACAATTATCTTTTTAAAAGATGTAAGGGTTTTACGACTAGTTAAAACCCTTACACCCAGTT